>CANRPL010000020.1 GCA_947632495.1 uncultured Bacilli bacterium | reverse complement strand
CTTAAGGTTGATGAAGAAGCTAATGATGGTATTGCTAGATATCGTGATAAACAAGAAGGTATTATTTCTGCTACTGAATCAGTTTGCCCAATATATGTCATTCCAACTGATGAAGAAGTAATGATCGCTCGTGATGCTTATCATGCTGTAAACTAAAAATACGATTTACTCGTATTTTTTTGTTCTTTATAGTATAATGAAGATGGTAGGTAAGAGTATGAAAGTAATGAGTATTAATTGTCAAAATAATGATGCCAACAAAAGAGGAGGACGTGCCTCATCCGGATATGATTATAGCATTATGCTTGCTAATCATATTATGGATAATGAATATGATTTAGTTGGTACTCAAGAAATGTCTATTTCTTTTACAGAAAGGTTAAAAAGTATTTTACCCAATTATGTCTTTTCGGGAAAATATCGTAATGAATTTAAATTATTACGTAAATTATATCCTAAAATGAAAGGATTGAGTGAAAATAATAATATTTTAGTTAAGGGACAACCTATAGTGGAAAAAACTTTTTCGTTACCTTGGATGCCGCATAACTTTAAAGATTTATGGCATGCCCTTAAAAGAAAATCAATTATGCGTCGTATTGCTAGTGGCGTTTTAGTTAAGGTTGATGGTAACGACATCTATATGTTAAATACGCATCTTGATTATGCGACAAAGAGTGTTCAACAACGTCAATTAAATAAAATCTATCAATTCCTTGCGACTAAAAGTAAGAAATATCCGATTATTCTCACGGGTGATTTTAATTTAGAAGTTGACGATGAAATATTTGCTAATTTTATTGATAAACTAAAAAAAATTGGTATTGAAAGAGTACCAATTAATGATAAGACTAACGCTAAAAAATATCGCAATAAAAGCGCCATTGATCATATCTTTTTATCCAATTCATTTAATATTATTAACTATGGTATTGTAGATGATGATAATATTAAGGAAATTACTGATCATTTAGCTATTTATGTAGAAGTAGTCGAAAAAGAAAATATATGTTAAAATAAAAGATAGAAAGGGTGATATAATGCGAATATATCGCCAAATATATAGAAAAATAAAAAAGTATAACTCCATCGTTATAGCGCATCACATTGGACCTGATCCTGATGCTTTAGGAAGTTCTTTTGGCTTAAAGAATATTATTAAAAAGACTTTCCCTAATAAAAGAGTATATGTTGTCGGTTCGACAGCTAGTAAATTTCGTTATATTGGGATACCAGATAAGATTGATGAAAAGATTATTGAAAAGTCTTTATTAATTGTTGTTGATACTCCGGATATCAAAAGAGTAGATGGGGTAAATCCTAAACAGTTTAAAGAATGTATTAAGATCGATCATCATCCTTTTATCGAGAAATTTTGTGCTTTAGAATGGATAGATGATCAAGCTTCTAGTGTTTCACAAATGATTATTGAGTTAGTTTATCATACACGTTTAAAAATGACTAAAATAGCTGCTACAGGTTTATTTACTGGTTTAATAGCGGATACAGAGCGTTTCTTATATGATTATACAACCCCTAAAACCTTCGAATTAGTCGCACGTATGATTAAAGATACTAATCTCGAATTTACTAAATTATATCCATTATTATATATGCGTACCTTAAAAGAAATGCGTTTTTATGCCTATATCATGACTAATTTAACAGTTACTGAAAATGGTTTAGGATATATTAAAATAACCGATGATATTTTAGATGCATATGGTGTTGATTCAGCTACTGCTGGTAATCTAATTAACAATTTTAACTATACGGAAGAAATGATTGTTTGGGCTTTCTTCTCAAGTGATCGAGTTAATAATAATATTCGTGGTTCATTACGCTCAAGAGGGCCTATTATTAATGATGTTTTAGCGCCTTATGGTGGCGGTGGTCATGCCTTAGCTGCGGGTGTAAAACCTAACGATTTTGAAACAGTCGATGAAATAATAGCTAAATTAGACTTATTATGTAAAGAATATAAAGAGGAATGTGATACTAATGACTGATTTATCAGAAACAATTCTAAAAAAATATCAAATCCGTCGTACTAAAAAGCAAAAAACTGAATTTATTGAGTTATTAAAAGATAATTATCCCGACTTACAAATTGAAGAGGGCGGTTTTTTAAATAATCGTAATATTGTTGTTGGTGATGTTGATAAGGCAGATGTAATTATAACAGCCCATTATGATACCTGCGCTATCTTACCAATACCTAACTTTGTTATGCCACGCAATATTTTAGTTGATTTCCTATATAATATTTTATTAATTGTATTCTTCTTTTTGCCAATCGTTTTATTTTTCTTAATTGTAAGTCAGTTCTTTGATTCTTTTACGGTAAATATAATGTATAACATTGTAAGCCCTATTTATTTTATTCTTTTAATGTATTTGCTTCTTGTTGGTAAACCTAATAAGCATACGGCTAATGATAATACTTCAGGGGTTATTACCTTATGTGAATTGATGGCTAATATGACACCCGAAGAAAAAGGAAAAACAGCCTTCGTTTTCTTTGATAATGAAGAAAATGGTTTATTTGGTTCAATGTTTTTTGCTAAATTACATAAAAATATTTTAAAGGAAAAATTGATTATAAATATAGACTGTGTATCTGATGGTGACGACTTTTTAGTAGTTGCTAATAAGCAGGCTCGTTTAGCTTATGAAGATAAAATTAAAAAGGCGATGACAAGTGGTGATAAGAAAAAAATTAGTGTCGTTAAATCTGGTACGACTTATTATCCATCAGATCAAATGAATTTCCCTAAGAGTATCGCTGTAGCGGCTTTTCGTAAAAGCCCTCTAGGATTATATTTAGGTCGTATTCATACTCATCGTGATGTGATTTTCGATTACGAAAATATTACTTTTATTGTAGATAAAATAAGATCTTTTATAAAACAACTTTAGCAAGTTGTTTTTCTTTTCTTAAATTGATTTAAAAATATATTTAAATTTGGTAAAATAATATAGAAGGTGATAGTATGGATAATCATTTACAAAAATTAATTACCAAAATAGCGTTAGAGGAAACGTACTATGACTATTTTAAAGATAGTATTTTAAAGAAAGTATCAGGAAGTAAAAAAAATAATGAATATACTTTTATTATTGAAATAACTAATACCTTACCACCGGAAGTCTATGATCATTTTATTAGTTTATTAAAAGAAGCTTATCTAGATAGTAAGGTTATGGTTAGATTTGAGGTAGCTAATCCTGATTTTTCTTTAGTGCAAGATTACTTTAGCTATTTAATGAATCGTTATAGCGCTAAATGCCCAATGCTAGGCGCTATAGCTAATAATGATGCTAAATTAGAAGATGCTATTTTAACGATTGAAGTAGCTAATTTAACTGAACAAAATAAGCTTTTAAGCATCGAAGACAAACTTTTAACGGATTATACTTTAGCAGGATATAAGGTTGATCAACTATCAATTAATATTACACCCCAAGAATTCGTTATTGAAACACCTGATAAAGTTGTTGTTTCAAAAGAACGTATTGCGAAAGCGGAAGAGATACCTGAAGAGAAACCTTTCCGCCGTAATTTTAAGCCTAAACAAATCGAAACTGAAGATCATCCTGATGCGGTTTTAGGACGAATTATTGATACACCTATCGTCCGTATTGATACTATTTCTGGGCCAACTAATGGAATTACCATTCAGGGCGAAATTTTTAATATTGATGAACGTACTACTAAAACCGATTTAGTTATTGTTACCTTAAGTATTACTGATAATACTGATAGTATTTATGGTAAGATTTTTATCAATGGTGAAGATGAGCATAAACGTATTATGAAATTATTAAAGGTTGGTAATTGGTATAAATTCCGTGGCAATATTAAAGAAGATAAATATTCTAGTGAAGATACTTTAACTTTATATGATATTAATAAATTAGAGCATGAGACAGTTAAAAGAATTGATGATGCTCCTATTAAAAGAGTGGAGCTTCATGCTCATACGATGATGAGTCAAATGGACGGACTTACTAAAGTTGATTTAGGTAAGCATACTTGTGAGCTCGTATCTCGCACGATAGATATGGGTTATCGTGGAGTGGCTATTACAGATCATAATGGTTGTCAAGCTTTTCCAATTGCTTTTGGTATTATTGATTCCTATAATAAAGGGATTCGTAAAAAATTAAAAGCCAAAAAAGAAGAATTAGAAGGTAAGATTGCTAATCCTAGTGAGGAAGATGATGTTAAAACTCTTAAAAAAGAGTTAGACCAAGTCTTAAAGGATATTGCTAATCCACCTATCTTTAAAGGATTGTATGGAACAGAATTAACTTTAGTAGATGATACAGTCAATATTGTTGTTCGCCCTAGTAAAGAATCATTAAAAGATTCTACTTATGTTGTTTTTGATACAGAGACCACTGGCTTTAATGCTGGTGGTGGCGATCAAATGATTGAAATAGGTGCGGTTAAAATATGTAATGGTGAAATCATTGACCGCTTTGATGAATTAATTAATCCCCATCGACCATTACCTAAAAAGATTACCGATTTAACTTGTATTACTGATGATATGCTTCAAGATAAAGATGATGAGGAAGATGTTACTAAACGTTTCTTAGACTGGACAGGTAATCTTCCTATGGTTGCGCATAATGCAAAATTTGATATATCTTTTATTGAGCATGCTATGCATAAATATCATCTCGGTGAATTTAAAAATACCGTTATTGATACTTTAGAATTGTCACGTACTTTAGATCAAGGTTATGCTCGTCATAGTCTATCGGCCCTCGTTAAAAGATATAATGTAACTTGGGATGAAGATGCTCATCACCGTGCTGATTATGATGCTGAAGGTACAGCGCAAGTTTTCCATAAAATGTTACAAAAGTTATTAGCGCAAAATTTTAAAGCTATTACTGATTTAGATAAATTAATTTCTAAAGATGAAATTCATAAATTTGGTCGTACATATCATTTTAACGCTATTGCTACGAATAAAACTGGTTTAAAGAATTTATTTAAAATTATTTCTTTAGCGAATACTGTTTATTTTTATAAGACACCACGTATTTTACGTAGTAAGTTAAATGAATTGCGTGATGGTCTTCTTATCGGTAGTGGTTGTTATGAATCAGAAGTCTTTATTCAAGCTCGCAGTAAGGAAGGCGAGGAGTTAACTAATATTATTAACTTCTATGATTATGTTGAAGTTCAACCTCCTGAAGTATATAATCATCTAATTCAAACAAGTGATTTTGCTGATGAACATGAATTAGAAAATCACATTAGAAAAGTTGTTGATGCTACTAAAGAGGCTGGTAAAATAATTGTTGCGACCGGTGATGTTCATCATTTTGATCGTGAAGATAAAATTTATCGTGAAATTATTATTAATCAAAAAGTACCTGGTGGTGGTCGTCATCCGCTAGCGAAGAGTTCGATAACGGATATCCCATCACAGCATTATCGTACAACGCGAGAAATGCTTGATGACTTTGCCTTTTTAGGTGATGATTTAGCTTATGAAATTGTTGTTACTAATACCAATCAAGTACTTGATATGGTAGATGAGATTGAAGTTATTATTGATACTGGAGGTATACCTTTCTCACCTAGGGTAAAAAGTGATGATGGCAAGTCTTATTTGGATTGTCCACGTGTCGTTACTGATTTAGTTTATGAGAAGGCTGCTTTGTGGTATGGAGATCCGCTACCATATAATATTGAAGAACGTATCGCCAAAGAATTATATGGTGATATTGTCTATAAAATATGTAATGAAATAATTATAAAAGAAAACCCTAAAAGTACGGAAGAAGAACAAGTTAAACTTACTTTCGCTATGGTTCATAAAACTGTTGTTGAAGGCTTTGATGCGGTTAAAAAATTGATAACGGATTACTTTAAAGATAATTGGTCTTTAGATGATGGTGACTTTAGCGATGATGCTTTAGCGAAGAAAGTTAAAAAAGAACTAGGTGGTATCATTGGTGGTGGATTTGATCCAATCTATTTAATCGCGCAGCGCCTAGTAAAACACTCTAATGATGATGGCTATTTAGTTGGTTCCCGTGGTTCTGTTGGTTCCAGCTTTGTCGCTACCATGATGGGTATTACGGAAGTTAATCCTTTGCCAGCTCACTATCGTTGTACGACTTGTCGCATTAGTGTTTTTCAAGATGAAATGGGTAACGAACTGGGTGCTACTTATTCTAGTGGCTTTGACTTACCTGATAAAAATTGTCCACAATGTGGTGAAAAGATGTATAAAGATGGGCAGGATATGCCTTTCGCTACTTTCTTAGGTTTTAATGCTGATAAAGTACCTGATATTGATCTTAACTTTTCCGATTTAAATCAAGCTTCAGCTCATGAATATACTAAAGTGTTATTTGGTGTTGATAATGTCTATCGTGCTGGAACAATCGGTACGGTAGCAGATAAGACCGCTTTTGGTTTTGTTAAAGGATATTGTGAAGATCATAATGTCGTTATGCGTACAGCCGAAATTGAACGTTTAGCTCGGGGTTGTACCGGTGTTAAAAGAACAACCGGTCAACATCCAGGAGGTATTGTCGTTGTGCCTGATTATATGGATGTATCTGATTTTACGCCATTCCAATTCCCAGCTGATGATCCTACTAGTGCTTGGCGTACGACGCACTTTGATTATCATGCCATCGATCAAGATTTATTAAAACTTGATATTTTAGGTCATTCCGATCCTACTCAGTTGCGTATGATTCAAGATTTAACAGGAACAGATATTTTAAAAGTACCAATGGATGATAAAGATACGATGAGTATCTTTACCTCTACAAAAGCTTTAGGGGTTACTAATGAACAAATTATGAATGATACAGGTACTTTAGGTATCCCTGAATTTGGAACGCCATTTACGGTTGGCATGGTTGCGGAAACAAAACCTACGACTTTCGCCGAACTTGTTAAAATATCTGGTTTATCACATGGTACTGATGTATGGTTAGGTAATGCTCAAGAACTTATTAAAAATAAGGTTGTTCCTTTTAAAGAGGTTATTGGGTGTCGTGATGATATTATGGTATATCTTATGTATCATGGCGTCGAACCAATTAAGGCATTTAAAATCATGGAGTTTGTCCGTAAGGGTAAAGCAAGTAAAGATCCTGAAACTTGGGCAAAACATAAAGAGACAATGGAAAAGGCTGGTATTGAAAGTTGGTTTATTGATTCTTGTGGCAAGATAAAATACATGTTCCCAAAGGCGCATGCGGCAGCCTATGTTATGAGTGCTTTTCGTATCGCTTGGTATAAAGTTCATATGCCGGTTTATTTCTATGCTTCATGGCTAACTAGTAAAGCTACTGATGTCGATGTGGAAGCTATGATTGGCGGCTATGATGTAATTAAGGCTAAAATATTGGAGATTCAAGATAAGGGCTATGAAGCTACGAATAAAGAAATGGGCCAACTAGAAAGCTTAAAGGTATGTCTTGAAGCAACAGCTAGAGGTATCAAGTTCTTACCAGTTGATTTAAATAACTCTGAAGCTACTACTTGGGGTGTTAAGGATGATACTTCTATCTATCCACCTTTTTCCGCTATTGATGGACTAGGTGATACAGTTGCGAATAATATCGCCCAGGAGCGTGATAAATCGCCTTTCTTAAGCGTTGAAGATTGTCAAAAACGCGCTAAAATATCCGGAACTTTAATTGATAAGATGAAATTAATGCATATCTTTGATGGTATGGAAGAATCTAATCAGATGAGTTTGTTTTAAAAAAGATTTAGACCTTTAATCTAAATCTTTTTTCTTATACATTAATAATTTTTTTCTTTGATAGATAAATAATAGAATGATGCCTATCAAACTTGGAATAATTGATAAATAAAGTAATTTTGGTCGGTAGACAAACTTAATATGATGTTGCCCTTGTTTTAAGTTAACACCAATAAATGTATCTAGTAATTTAATTTTAGATACTTTTTTACCATCGACATAGACATCAATTCCTTTATCATATGGAATACTTGTAAATAAAACACCATCATTTAGAACATCTATTTCACCTTCTAAAGAACTCTTTTTAACTTTACTTACTTCTAATTCACTTTGACGAAGTTTATCAATAGCTTTCTTAAAGTTATCCATATTTAAATAATAGGCTGAAACGTCAATAAGATCTTCTGAACTACCATTACTAATATTAATTGGTATTTTCTTTAAATCATAATTATTATCAATTTGATATAGATAATTATGACTACTACTATCAAGGAAATGATCATCAAAGCTAACTACAATATCCTCATAATAATACCATCCTTTATAATTGATTAGTAAATAGATATCATCATGTTTTGTATTATCTAATAGATAGTTATTATCATCGATCTTTTCGATATCTATTTTTTCTAAAATATCTTCATTACTCATCGCTTTATAAAGGGCTTGAATATTAGCTAGACCATCATAACTTAATTTAAGATTGGTAATATTAGAATCAACCATATATCCTAAATTAAGATAGTAAGGATTATAGTAGACTTTAATACTATTATTATCATCAACTAATAAATTGTAGTACTTATTCTGATGATTATTTGTTTCTAGATAATATTTAATATTTAATAGGGAAGATAATAAAAGATTAGAACCATCATAAGAAATGGTATTTTTAGTATAAGCATGACTATTCATATCCATTTTAACAAAGAACTCAACTAAATCTTTTTTTATTGTCGACATAAAATAATCAACGCCATAGTAATCATAAAGAAGCGAGTAATTGGAACTGTTAGGATCATCATCTTCGATGCGGTAAAAGGCACTATCATCATAAGACTTTAAATATTTAATAGAGTTTTTAATAGGATAGTCTACTTGATTTTGTGTTTGAAAATTATATCTATTTAAATATAAATAACCATTTATTGTCAATTCAACAATGATTGTTCCTAAAAAAAGTAGACGAAAATTAAGTTTAAGCATTACTAAAGCGACAACCACCGCAAATATTTTTAAAAAGCTAAAGATATCTTTAGTTAAGATAATAGTTGGTATAATAACGATTAATCCCGCAATTAGATAGTGATAAAAAGGAATATGTTGTTGATAATAGATAGCTTTAAGTGTTACTAGAAGGATAAATAAGATAAATAGGAAAGTAAAGCGACCATTGAAGTAACTAGGTAGGACAAAGCCATGCCACATGATATTAGCGTAATTACAAATAATTGATAATATTAAAATTAAAAGCATTCCCGCTGTAAGAAGTTTTTCACGACCTTTAATTTTCTTATTGATAAAGTATAGATATAGTAGTGGAACAATAATGGTACTAGTATATAAATAAAAGTCTTTACTATTTAATAGTTCAATAGAACTTACATCACCCAGGATAAGCGTCTTAAAATAATTGACAACATTAAAGTCAAAAGATATTTTACTGCCGCCAAATAATGCTCCATTAGGTCTAGAATAAGATGTGATTTCACCAATAATAGGGAGTAGAATAACGCTAGCGCATAAAATAGTTAGTAAGGTAGTAATGATAAAATGAATATTTTCTTTGATTATTTTCTTTTTAGCGCTTATGATTCTATAATTGAAGTATAAGAAACTAAAGATAACAATCATATAACTAAAATAATAGTTAGTGAAAATAGTTAACCACAAAGCTAAACAATATAGAAGTATTTTCTTCTCCCTAATCATCTTATCAATGCCAAGTAAGACAAGAGGTAATAATAAGTAACTATCTAGCCACATAATATGAAGATAATATGATATTGAAAAGGAAGATAGAGCATAAAGAAGAGCAAAGCTAATTAAGTAGCTTTCTTTTTTTTCTTTAAATTGATAGACAAAAAATAGATAGGCAAACACGGCTGCTAAAGCAAGTTTAATCGTAACGATAACAATAACTAGTAGATTGACATCTTTAATAACGAAAGATAATAAATTTAGTGGGGATGCCATATAGTAAAAAATAGTACCGATAACATTATCACCCATTGTAGTAGAGAAGTTATATAATCCAAGCTCACCACTACCAATACTTTTTAATAAAGGGCGATATTCTGAATTAAGGTCACTAATTAAAATAGTCTTATCAAAGATACCACTCAAGTAAAAAATAGTTAATGTTAAAATAATGGTTAAAAAGAAAGTTATAACGATACCACGATATTTTTTCATTTAGTATCACCTAAAAGTATTCTACCATAATATTAATTTATTATAAAGTGTCAACTGACAATCTTTTATGTGTAAAGTTGTATAGCAACTAATTGTCATTAAATGTAAGGTGTTATAAATTGATAATAGGAGATGGTCTAATTGGAAAATGCTCTAGTCGTTAAAAACCAAGATGGTAAAGAAGTAACGGTTAACGTTATTGATATTATTGAAGATACTGTCAACAATAAACAATACGTATGTTACAACTTTACAGAAATGGATGGTGTGTTTATTTCACGCCTTGTCGAAACGGAAGAAGGTTATTCTTTAGAAACAGTAACTGAAGAAGAAAGGGATGCGGTAGAAAGCTCTTTAGCTCAAATCGTACCTGAAGAATAAGATGAAAGATTTAGAAAATTTTACTGAATTTTACGCCTTATATAACAGTGAACATTTTAAAGAAAGACTAACTTCTATTTCCAGTAGTTCTAAACTTCCTGAAGAGAAAGTTAGTGAATTAAAAAAAACGATAGAGCGTCGTATTAGTCAATTAAAGGCTTTAAAAGATTACGTAAAGCAAATTACGCCTTTAATTGGTAATAAGATGGCCAATGACCTACTCATCAGCATTGATGCCAATATTGAATCACTAGAGGTAACTGATAAGACTTTAAAAGGAATGATGGATTCAATTACAGCTGATGGTTTTGATCTACTTAAAGAGAATGTCAATACTTTAAATGACAAGATGTTTGAGTTAGATAATATCGTCGCTAAAATAGATTCAAATTTCGAAGATAGTCTTTATTATTCAGTGGTATCAGGGGCTGTCACAATAGACGAACTTGAATCAATGAAAAATAAACCAGGACTTAGTGATGAAAAAATTGATATGATTGAAAAGACAGTTGAAAGGTTAACTAAAGAAAAAGAGCAGACTGCTGAAGCTGAAGATCAAGCTGAGCAACAAGCCGTAGAAGATGAAAAGGGGAACGAATCGGAAACGACAGACGAAGTAGTCGAGGAAACAATAGCTGTTCCAAGCGTATCAGATGGAGATGCAGTAACAGAAACAGTAGTTGATGAACTACAAAGACGACTTGATCAAATAGTTTATCAACCAGGCATGAACTATGCCCAAACTGTTGCTTATGTCCGTGCTGAATATGAATTAGAACAACTAGATAAACAAATCGAAGCTCTTAAAGGTAAAGAAAAACTTTCTTTTAAAGAAAGTGTCTTACTAAATCAATTAGTTAATCAATCAACCGATCTAATGTTAATGCTTCAAGCGATGAATTTAAGCCGTAAGGAGCAACGACGAGAAGGTCAAATCTTTGATGTAAATCAAAGATTAGATGAACAAAATGCACGAATTCAAAGAGAACAGGAACAACGTGAAACATATCAAAGTAGGACGCTACAATTTATCTCTTTAGCTCGTGAACATCGTCTTACTGCTCGTATGGAACAAATTCAAGCGCACATGACCCGTATTCAATCAAATCAAAGAACGTCTTCTTTACTCGCTTTTGATAAGCAGTATAAACGTCTGATTCGTAAATCAAGACGAAAAGCTCGAGGCCAAGTAGTTACGCAAAGGGCTACGGAAGCTATTGAAGAGTTAAGAGCTTTACGTAATGATGTTGTTAATGAAATTAACAATGTTAGAGCAGACGTAGAACGTTTTATTCATCGCCCAGAACTGGTTGATCATTTACGTGAAAAACCGGTTACACTAAATGCTCAACCAGTACCAATCATGTTACCAGAAGTTGATGAATTAGAGGCAACAATAGCTAGGGCTGCATAAGCCCTTTTTTTGTGCACAAAAAAACTGCTTTATGCAGCTTTACGATCAAGTTTTGATAATGTTCTTTTTTCTCTTGCACTTGTACGGAACTTCGTACCATCAGCTAAAGTTACAGTTACCATATTAACTTTTTGTTGATGTTTAGTAGCGCGACAAGAGTGTGATCTTCTATTTCCAGCAAGTGGTTTTTTACTTGTTAATTTAGTTGCCATAAATTACCTCCATTCAAAGTTTTTCTCCCTATGCCATTAGATTTTAACATATAAAGTTAGGAAAGTCAAATGTTTTTGATGATTTTATGAGCACCAAAATAAATTCTTTTCGGGAATCGTTTTTAGAAAGTCATTTAATTTTGGTGATTCAGCTACTGATACCGTATAAGAAGTCTTATCATTAAGTGTAACTCTATAGTTAATACCAGTTTCATCATCGATAGGATAGGTTTTTATTTCTTCTAGTAAACCTTCTATATCATAATTATATGTACCTTTGCCAATAACAGGATTTTCATTATTAACATATGATCCTTTTAATAGTTCATAAGTATTATCGTCATAGACAATTAAAACGTTAGAAAAACAATTCATCGATACATCAGCTACTCTAAAAAGCTCTTTTTTGTCTTCCTTTTGATTGGGTTTAACAAAGTGTACTGTTATAGCTAAACAAAGACAGATAAAAGAAAGGCCAACAATCATTACTAATAACTTTTTCATATCTCACCATAACCATTATAAAATAATGCTTAAAACTCGTCAATGCTCTATTTAAAAATAGGTGAAAATATAGTAAAATATGTATAAGGAGGGTGTCAAATGAGCTATGTTCCTTTATATATTAAAACGGATAATTCACTTCAACAATCATTAATTAAAATTGATGATTTAATTAATGTGGCTAAAGAACGTCATTTAACTACCCTTACGATTACTGATAATACGATGTATGGTGTTATGGATTTTTATGAAGCATGTCGTAAAAATAACATTAAACCGATTGTTGGTTATGAAGTAACTATTTCTCATCTTACTTTTGTTCTTTATTGTATGAACTATTTGGGCTATCAAAATTTAATAAAATTATGTACCATTGCTAGTGAAAGGGAACTAGAAAAAGCCGATTTAGAACGTTATAGTGATAATTTAATATGTCTTATTCCTTATCAAGCAATTAGTCTTTGGGATATGGTCAAAAAGATTTATCGTTATGTTTTTAAGACTTATCAAAATGAAGCCGAGAAGAAACAATTAGATGGGGATACGCTTTTTATGCGCGAGACGGTTTATCTTGATAAAGAGGATAGTTACTATTTGAAATACTTAAAGGCTCTATCTGATGGTACGTCAGTTGATTTGGTAAGTGTTGATAAGTTAGATAACTACCTTTTGCCATTAGAAGAGGTAACAAAACTAGATGATTTAAAAAATAATCAACAAATTGATGAATTGTGTAATTTAGAGATTCCATTTCATCAACATTTGATGCCAATATTTAAAAATGACGAACAATTAGATAGCTATACTTATCTTAAGAAAAAATGTATTGAAGGATTAAAGAATAAGTTTGGTACTAAAGTAAGTGCCAAATATCAAGAACGCTTGAAACATGAACTAGATGTTATTAATAAGATGGGGTTTTGTGATTATTTTTTAATTGTCTATGATTACATTAAATATAGTAAGGAACACAATATTATTGTTGGCCCTGGCCGTGGTAGTGCGGTAGGATCTTTAGTAGCTTACTGTTTAAATATTACCGATATTGATCCAATTAAGTATGATTTATTATTTGAACGTTTCTTAAATATTGAACGAGTTAGTATGCCGGATATCGATGCCGATTTTGAACATCTACGCCGTGAAGAGGTTATCAATTATTGTATGGAAAAATATGGCGTTAAGTCTGTAGCGCCCATCATTGCTTTTGGTACGTTAGGATCTAAACAAGCTGTTCGTGATGTGGGTAGAGCGATGAATCTAGATCTTAATATTGTCGATGGTTTATGCAAATTACTAGATTCTAATTTATCCTTAAAGGACAATTACGCTAATAACAAGGTTCAAAAATATATAGAACGTTATGATAACTTAACGACGCTATATAAAATAGCGACGCGTTTAGAGGGCTTAAAGCGTCATACAAGTATTCATGCTGCCGGTATTGTTATGTCACAAAATAATCTAGATGAAGTTATCCCTCTTGATAAGAGTCATAATAATTTTTATACGAGTGGCTACGACATGAAATATCTAGAAGAAATTGGTCTTCTTAAGATGGACTTTTTGGCGATTAAATATTTGACTATTATTCATGATATCATCGATGATATAAATAAGACTTATCATCTTAAATTAACTTTTGATAATATTCCTTTTAACGATGAAAAAGCAATGAAAATATTTAAAGATGGTAATACATTAGGTATCTTCCAATTTGAATCAGATGGTATGATTAACTTTCTAAAACAATTACAGGCTGATTCTTTTGATGATGTTATTGCCGCTATCGCCTTATATCGACCTGGACCAATGAATAATATTCCTCTTTATATTAAAAGAAAAAATAGTAAAGAAAAGATTGATTATTTTGATCCATCACTAGAGCCTATTTTAAAATCTACCTATGGCATTATTATCTATCAGGAACAGATCATGCAAATTGCCAATGTCATGGCAGATTATTCTTTAGGTGAAGCTGATATCTTAAGAAAGGCTATGAGTAAGAAGAAAAAAGATCTACTACTTCAAGAAGAAAAGCGTTTTAAAGATCGTAGTCTCAAAAAGGGCTATGCGAAAGAACTTGTCGATAAGGTATATGCGATGATGTTAAAGTTTGCTGAATATGGTTTTAATAAATCTCATTCTGTTGGCTATTCTTTAGTAGCGTATCGCATGGCTTATCTAAAGGCTCACTATCCTCAAATATTTATATCTAATTTACTATCAACTGAAATGAATGATGATAGTAAATGCAAAAAGTATATGTATGAATGTAAGAAGATGGGTATAAATATATTACCACCAGATATTAACTTAAGTACTGATAGATACGTTAAAGAAAAAGATGGTATTCGTTATCCACTTACTAGTATAAAAAATATTGGTATTAATGCGGTTAAAACAATTATTGATGAGCGAAGTAATGGACCTTTTACTAGCATTTTTGATTTTATTAGACGCTCTTATGGCAAAGTTGTTAATCGTAAGACGATTGAAAACCTTATCTTAACTGGAACTTTTTCTTCCTTTCAGATAAACCGAGCTACTTTAATTAATAATTTAGATGCGATTATTAATTATGGGGAGTTAATTAAAGATTTGGATGAAGAATATGCTTTAAAGCCAGAAATAACTGACTATGATGAATATGATAATAAATATTTAATGACGAAAGAGTTAGAA
Source organism: uncultured Bacilli bacterium (assembly GCA_947632495.1). Lineage (GTDB taxonomy): Bacteria > Bacillota_I > Bacilli_A > RF39 > UBA660 > UBA5578. The sequence goes on along the minus strand of CANRPL010000020.1, from coordinate 4,748 downwards.
TTATTTGGTTTATATATGAGTCGTCATCCGGTAACCGATTTACGTAGTAAGTATCCTAAAACAATTTCTTTAAATAACATTGCTAAATACTTTGACCGTGATGTCGATGTCATTGTAATGGTTGATGAATTTAAGGAGATAACTACTAAAAAAGGTGATAAAATGGCTTTTATTACCGGTAGTGATGAGCTAGATACAATCGATATAACAATCTTCCCTAAAACCTATAATCATAAGCATTATCGTAAAGGTGATCTCATCGGAGTTAGAGGAAGAATTCAAAAGCGTTATGATAAATACCAAATTGTCGCTGACAAGATTGTTCAATTATAGGAAGATTCCTAGAGTAAAAGGAATCTTTTTTTGCCAAATTTTGTTTGCCTAAATCGTGAATAACTACTTTTCTTTTTATTTTAAATATGTTAGAATTGATATAGTGATAATTATGCTAAAAGGAGGCAATAACAATGGGATTCATGAAAAAAATATTTGATGGCGATGAACAGAAGGATATTTTTAATGATGATGAAAGCCAATTCTATGAAGTAGATACTAAAGAATTAGAGGAGATGGCTGCAACTAATGGTGGCGCTAAAATGATTCTTTTAGAGCCTAGGGCTTTTTCCGAATCAACACAAATTGCCGATCATCTAAAAAAGAGAAATACGGTTGTTATTAATTTAAGACGTGTTACTTCTGATCAAGCTAAAAGAATAATTGATTTTGTTAGCGGAGCTGTCTATGCTCTTAAAGGTCATATTGAAAAAATCGGTAGTGGTATTTTCTTATGTACACCAAACAATGTCAATATTCAAGGTAAGATTACTAGTGAAAAAGAAGTAAAAGAAGTATATGATAACGATGATATTGAAGTTGATTGGTAGGCTATTGTAATTCTTCAAAGATTATGTTAGAATACACTGGTAATGGGGTGGAACTATGGATAAATTTTCTTCCGCACTGCGTGGATATGATAAGGGTGAAGTAAATAAATTCATCGATGATATCATAGAACGCGTTGAAGGTATGGTTGAAGAAATAGCCGCTAAAGATCGGACAATTGAACATCTAGAAGAAATCGTTAAAAAGAACCAGATTGTATCGAAAAAACTTTCACAAGAAGTTGAAAGTCTTAATAAAAAGATTGAACTATTCATGACCAGTGAAGATTATGATGAATTAAGTAGCGCTAAAGAGACACTTGATGAGTCGCGTCTTTTAGCGCAACATATCATTGAAGATGCAAGAAATAAAGCTGATGCCATTATTGGTGAGTGCTTACTCAATATTCAAAAAGAGGAAGCTGAATTAAAAAGCTTACAAAATAAATTAAAGCAGATGAAAGAGACGGTATATTACGATGCTTAAAGAGAGTCTACGTTAGGTGGAAGTAGATAGCTTAATAATATATAGATCACTCTGGATGTTATTAACGGTAACGCGTTATAGTTATTAGTGCATAATAAAATATTATGAAATAGGATGGTACCACGGGATATCTCGTTCCTATACTCATAATATTTTTTTTATTAAAGAGTAAATATACAATATTGAAGGAGGATAAATAATGAAGAATTTTAAAGAATTAGATAAAAGACCAGTAAGTGAAGTAGAAACATCTATTCTAGAGTCTTGGGGTAGTATCAATGATATGCATAATAAACAAGTAGAACTTAATGAAAAAAATGATACGTTTGTCTTTTATGACGGCCCAGCTTTCGCTAATGGTTTTCCTGGTTTGCATCATATGGTAGCAAAGAACTTAAAGGATGCTGTAACTAAATATCATGTTATGAATGGTAAAAAAGTTATTCGTAAGATTGGTTGGGATACTCATGGTCTACCAATTGAAAATCATGTTGAGAAAAAATTAGGTATTTCATCTAAAAAAGAAATTGAAGAATTAGGTGTAGCTAAATTTAATGAAGAATGTCGTCATAGTGTTCGTGAAAATGAATCAGCCTTTACTGATTTAACTAGTAAAATGGGTCAATTCTTTGATGTTGAACATCCATATCTAACTTATAAGAATGATTATATTGAAACCGAATGGTGGATTTTAAAACAGATGTATGAGAAAGATATGTTCTATGAAGGAACACGTGTTGTACCTTATTGTCCACATTGTGGTACTGGTTTAGCGACGCATGAAGTTGCCCAAAACTATCAAACTGATACCGCTATTACGGTTTATGTTCCTTTTAAGAAGAAAGATGAAGATGTTTATTTCTTAGTATGGACAACCACTCCATGGACTTTAATTGCCAATGTAGCTTTATGTGTTAATCCTAATGAAGATTATGTTTTGGCGCTATCTAAAGGTAATAAGTTTATAGTAGCGAAAGCTTTATTAACCCAAGTATTAGGTGAAGAAGCTACGGTTTTAGAAACTTATAAAGGTAAAGATTTAGAATATCAAGAATATGAACAATTAGTTCCATCTTTCGATGTTGATAAGAAGGCTTTCTACGTAACGTGTGATGAATATGTTACGATGGAAGATGGTACAGGTATCGTTCATATTGCTCCAGCTTTTGGTGAAGATGATGCTAATGTTGGTAAGAAATATGATTTACCATATTTAAACCCAGTTGGTAAAGATGGCTGTTATGTCGGTGGTTTATGGGACGGACGTTTTGTTCATGATGTCAACGAAGATGTTGTCGATTACTTAAAGGCTAATGATAAACTATTTAAACGTCAAAAAGTTAATCATGAATATCCACATTGTTGGCGTTGTGACACTCCACTTATCTACTATTCAATGCCAAGTTACTACGTTAAGGTAAGTGAGATGACAGATGATTTAGTTAAAGCCAATGAAAAAGTTAATTGGTATCCTGCTCATGTCGGTGAAAAAAGATTTGCTAACTGGTTAGCTAATGCTAGAGATTGGAACGTCTCACGCAGCCGTTATTGGGGTAGCCCTATTCCATATTTTAAATGTGAATGTGGCTATAATCATATGGTTGGCTCTATTGCTGAATTAAAAGAAATGGCAACAACCGAGATTGGTGATGATTTTGACTTGCATAAGCCATATATTGATGAAGTCCATTTAAAATGTCCAAAATGCGGCCATGATATGACCCGTATTCCAGATGTTTTAGACTGTTGGTTTGACTCTGGTTCAATGCCTTTTGCGCAATATCATTATCCATTTGAGAATAAAGAACTATGGGAAAGTCAATTTCCAGCTGATTTCATCTGTGAAGGTATTGATCAGACAAGAGGTTGGTTTTATACTTTACTTATTATTTCCGTCTTTGTTAAAGGTTGTTCACCATTTAAAAATGTTTTAGTAAATGACCTATTACTCGATGCTGAAGGTAAGAAAATGAGTAAATCACGTGGTAACATTGTTGAACCATTTACAACTATTAAAGAATATGGTGCTGATACAGTAAGATTTTACTTATTGTATGTATCTCCAGTATGGACACCATTAAAGTTTGATATGGCTGGTTTAAAAGAGGTATACTCAAAATTCTTTAATCCATTAAAAAATACCTATAGTTTCTTTGCTATGTACGCTAATATCGATAAGATTGATACGGATAAATGTAATGTTCCATATAAGAAGCGTGAAGAAATTGATCGTTGGTTACTATCTAAATACAACAAACTAGTTCGTGACGTTCGTGCTGATTTTGATGAATATGATTTAAATAAAGTTGTTCATCATTTATCTAACTTTGTATCTGATGATTTGTCTAACTGGTATATCAGACGTAATCGTAATCGTTTCTGGGGTAGTAAACTAGATAATTCAAAGAAAAGTGTTTATCGTACAACATATGAAGTATTAACTAGTTTAGCTAAATTAATTGCTCCGATAACTCCTTTTTTAGCTGAAGAATTATATCGTAATCTAACTGGTGAAGAGTCTGTTCATTTCACTACTTATCCTGTCTGTGATGAGAAATTAATTGATGAACATGTCGAAGAGAGAATGGATTTAGTTCGTAGTCTTATTTCCGTTGGCCGTTTTGTTCGTGAAGAGACTAAAATTAAAGTCCGTCAACCATTAAAAGAAGCTTTAATTGATGGTAAAAATAAAGATTTAATTGAAGATTTAGTACCATTAATTAGTGAAGAATTGAATATCAAAGAAGTATTATTCGTTGAAGATTTAAATGAATATATGAATATTTCTTTAAAACCTAATTTTAAAGAGGTAGGTAAAGTTTTAGGACCTCTTATGAAAGAGTTCCAAACTAAACTTGAAGCTTTAAGTTTAGATGAGATAAATACCTTACAAAAAGGTAACAGTATTAAGATGCAATTAGGTGGTGAAGAAAAAGAAATAACACCTAGTATGATTGATATCCGTATTTCTAGTAAAGAAGGCTTCAATGTCGGTATGGAAAACAATAACTTTATGATTATTGATACCACACTTACTGATGAGCTTATTCTAGAAGGTATTGCTCGTGAATTAGTAAGTAAAGTTCAAAACTTAAGAAAACAAAGTGACTTCGATATTACTGATCGTATTAAATTATATTATCATAGTGATGAATTAGTTGATCAGGCTGTTAAAGAGTATCGTGATTTTATTATGAATGAAGTCTTAGCGCTTGAATTAGAACAAAATGAATCAGCTAATGAAGAAGTAGATCTAAATGGTCATACTGGTTATATAAAAATTGAAAAGGCTTAAAAATAAGCCTTTCAGACTGTTGACAAATAGGTAAATATTTTTACTTATTTGTCTTTTTTTCATAAAAAATGAAAAATCTAGGATA
>CANRPL010000019.1 GCA_947632495.1 uncultured Bacilli bacterium | reverse complement strand
AAAAATGGTATGAAGTTCCAAGTTGTACTTCTGATTATAATAAGAAGCCAATTGCCTTTAGTATTATCGATAATAAAACTAAAGAACAAGAAAAAGAATTAATGGAAAATAGCAATATTAATGTAGAAGATTATGATAGTGCTGTTGATTTACTTACTGCAGAGGAAAATTACATTATAAGTATTGGTGGCACTTGTGATAATAGATAATAATTAAAATTAAAATTTAGATGAGTAAGATTATCAAGTAAAATTGATAGTCTTTTTAAAAAATAGTATATTTAAATAAATCTGTGTTATAATATTATCTAGAAAATAGGGTGATATCATGGAAAAGAAGAAAAAAGAAATCGTCAAAATGTTACTTAATCAAAATTTAGAGGAAAAAGACGAAGAAGAAATACTCGATCTATTAATTAACAATTCCATAACGATAGATGTCGATAAAGAAAATGATCGTAATATGACATTTGGTGAACGTTTAGCTGATAAAATTTCCGAGGTTATTGGTAGTTGGGCTTTTATCATCTCTTTTTGCCTTTTCTTATTGTTATGGGTTATTGTTAATGGTTACTTAATGATTAATGCATTAGACCCATATCCTTTCATTTTATTAAATTTATTACTTTCTTGTTTAGCTTCTTTGCAAGCGCCTATCATTATGATGAGTCAAAATAGACAAGCTAAAAAAGATACGATTCGTAACAAGAATGATTATCATACGGATTTAAAAAGTGAACTAATATTGGAGTCTTTACATGATGATCTAGATAAAATATTAAAAAATCAAAATAAAATACTAGAATATATTAAAAATAAAGAAAAGGATAATAATGAATAAACACTTTTAAGATAAGTGTTTTTTTGTGATATAATGATTAAGTAAGATAATAGAATGGTCGTGATGATATGCCTTGTGTCATTGAGATAGCTTTTGATAATGAAGAAGAGGTTAATAAGTTAGTTAATGTTTTATTAAAGGAAAATTTAATTTGTGGTGCCCAGGTCGTGAAGAGTGATAGTAAATGGCGTTGGCAAGGACAAATTGAAATGTGTATGGAATATCTTCTTTTAATTAAAACAAAAAAAGAATTAGCTAAAGAAATATATGATCAAGTTAGAAAAATTCATAGCTATGAATGTTTCTCTTTTTCCATCTTTCCATTTGAAAGCTGTAATCAAGAATATTTAGATTGGATTAACAGTACGGTTAAATAATATGAATAATATAATAGATAGCTTAAGTTACAATTCTGTAGTTATTCTCACGTATTTCTTCTTATCTTTACTAGTCGTTATAATTAATTATGTTACGCATGATAAAGCCAATAAATTACTTTTTTCTTGTTATCGCAGTTCACCCTTTAATCCACTTACCTATGTCCGCTTTTTTACGCATATTTTAGGTCATAGTAATTGGCAACATTTTATGAATAATTTTCTTTATATTCTTTTAATTGGACCGATGATTGAAGAAAAGTTTGGTAGTTTAAAATTGTTAATTATGATTTTGATAACAGCCTTTGTAACGGGCCTAATTAATAGTATGTTTACCAAATATCGTCTTTTAGGAGCTAGTGGTATTGTCTATATGTTTATTATTTTAAGCTCTTTTGTCAATATTCAAAATGGGAAAATACCATTAACGCTCATCTTAATTTTTATGTGTTATATCGTTAATGAAATAGTAAAGGGTTTAACTAAAAAGGATAATGTTTCTCATAGTACGCATCTTTTAGGGGCTCTTTGTGGCGTTATCTTCATGATTTATTATAGGTGATATTAATAATGACAAGTCCAGTTATTGAGAAAAAACTTTATCGTTTAGGTCAATCAAAATTTCGGAGCCGTTTTAAACTTTCTGCTAAAGACCGTAAATATATTCAAGATAAGGGAATGGACACAATTGAACAACATGCTCGTGATTTTGTCATGAAAAGATTAACAGATCATAATCCTCTTGATGGCAAACAGACACCGATGCGTGGTCATCCTGTCTTTGTAGCGCAACATGCGACCGCGACTTGTTGTCGTGGCTGTATAGCACGTTGGCATCATATTGCGCCCGATAAACCTTTAAGTCCTAAAGATATCGATTATTTGGTAACTTTAATTATGGAATGGATTAAAAGAAACTAGGAAACTTGTTTCTTATTGTCAAATTATATTGTTTTGTATTATAATTAATAATAGAGGTGGCTTATGAAGTGTAAGAACTGTGGACAAGAATTAGCTAGTGATTCCAATTTTTGTGATAAATGTGGTGCCAAAGTTGAAATAGATGAAGCACAACCAATTGATGTTAGTGATTTAGGACCAGATAATATTGATGATTTAATGCCTAAAAAACATCATACTTTTTTAATATGTTTTTTAGTGCTATTAGTCGCTATTATAGCTGGTACTTTTATGTATTTAAGCCTTCAAGATGAACCAATTATTAAAAAGAAATCAAAGGAAAATGATAACCAGACCATTATCGATGATTATGCTAAAGAAATTGAAGCTGTTGCTAGCTCTTATTTACTTGATCATGAATTGATTAATGATTTTGCGGAAATTAAAGAATTAGTTGAATATGATGCCCATGATGTAAGTTGTGATAATACTTATATTAACATTGATGGTACCGTCTATTTATCTGAATGCCAAATAGATGGTAAACATGTTGATGAAGTCTATGGACGTCGTAAGAATATTGCGACAAAAGCTGATGCCTGTGATGTCGTTCATGATAGTGATGAAGATACACTTCAATTTTATGTTGATAAAGAGTTGATAAGCGTCTATGAGTGTGATCATGATAAATGCGACTTATATGATGTGACTAACTATAATTCATGTTACGATATGATTGCGATTATCGAAGATGGTGATAATAAATATCTATATAATTATCAGGCTATTCAAAATCTATTGGATCCTTTTAGAGAAGTTATCCCCGTTATGAGTAAAGATCGCTATCTAGGCTTTATTGCGCAAGATAAAAAAACCGAAAAATATGGTTATATTGATACTAGGGGAACCGTTAAACTTGAATTTGATTATGACCGTCTAGGCCTTATTATTAATCAAAAATTAAATGAACGTACATTTAATTTAGATGAAGATAAAATCGTCGTAGCGAAAAATGATAAATATGGGGTTATCAATCTATCAACTGGTCAAAAAATACTAGATTTAAAATATGATGATGCTTATCTTGGTACATCCGATAATTATGTTGTTAAAGATGGTAAAAAATACTATTTGATTGATAAAGATGGTAAAAAGATACTAGATAAAGGTTACGATATGATTTTTGCTTTTAAAAATGTCTTAATTGTCAGTGAAGATGAAAAGTTAAAAATTGTTGATTATGAAGGAAATAAATTAGTTGATAAAGAAATAGATTTGTATATGACATATAAGATGGAACCAATTGGTAATGTCTTTGGTTATAATGCTAAACAAAATATTAATGAAATAACGATATCTGTCGATAAATCGGAAGTTGATGGTTATGAAACAAAAGAGTATATTTATCATATCGATACTAAAACTTTAGAAGAAAAATAATATTTTCATAATTTTAATCCATAATAATAATGGGTGAATTATGAAAAAGAAAAAAGATAAAAAGACCTTAAATACCGCAACTAAAGTTGTCAAAGTAGAATCTATTGGTCAAAATGAATCAAATAATTCAAAAACTCAATCGAAATGATTGAGTTTTATTTTATGGTAATCGCACTATTTATCTTTTTTAAATAATTAGAATTATCAAGGACGGTTAGTGATACTTTTAAACTACTACCAGATGCATGAATAATATAATTTTTACCATTATATATTCCAATATATAACATTACATGACCTTTTTGGTATAAAAGTGATGGGGCTTTATCTTTAATAAGTTTAAGTTTATCAATCATACTTTTATTAGATAGATCAATTTTTTCTTTTAGACTTTGACTTTGATTAGATGTATTCCGCGGAAAGATGAAGCCAAAGCATCGATATATATTAGCGACAAAACTTGAACAGTCGACACCATAGTCCATACCACCCCAACGATAGGGGGTATTTAGATACTTGAAAGCTAGTTTAATTACATTTTCTTTGGTATAAGGTAAATATCCAAGATGGGCTACATGGGAAGATAAAATTATCTTTTATCTTTGAACCATGCCTACACTATTTTTAATGGGTAGTGCGACAACATATTGTTCATCTTTCTTTTCGATGAGCGGTAGTCTAACACCCATATCTAATAATACGCCATTTACTTTAATACTAGGTGCGGTTATAATAACAAAATTAGCGGGATTTATAAAATAATCATCTTTGGTTAAAGCTACTGCTTCCTTTAGTACCCAACCGGTATAATTAGGGGTAATGACATAGTACCATCGCTCGTCTTTACTAGTGTGGACGATTAAAACAGGAGTATTAATTTGAAGTTCTGATTCTTGAAGGTTATCAAAATTATTCATTCCTTTTTTGTCATAGAAGTGGAGGGTAGTAGGGAAGGACTTAAGATTAGCTCTTTTAATAATGATACCCATTTTTGATTCAGATTTAAGATGTTCTAAATTACGATTATCAAGTATTTTTTCTATATCACTAGTTGTTATCTTTTCTTGATTATTATATTGTGGTAATGATGGTATTTGATACTTGGTAATTAATTTAGTAATATCATCAATGGTTGGCTTTTCTTTTAAGTCATTCATACTTTTATCATATTTTAAAAGATAATCATTATATTTTTGAATATTTTTTAAACTCATCAATATTTTTTGATCGTTACGATTAATAAAGTCTTGCGCTGTTATTTCTTTTTTCGTTTCCGTTTTATTACTCGTTACATCATCGATTGGACTCGTTGATTTAGTTTGTTTCATGGTCATATTATACGCAGAAACGATTACAAAAATGATAATTAAAATTAATAAACGCATGTTTTCACCCTTTTTATTATGCGATAATTATTGTATTTTATGTGTAACGAACATTTGTTTAATAAAACATAGAATTTTATAATTAGATATGGTATAATAAATTTAGGAAAGTGATATTATGGAAAGTTTATTTGATGAAGATAAAGAAATATATAAACCTCTAGCGGATAAGATGCGTCCTTTAGTTTTAGATGACTTTTTTGGTCAAGAAGATATCGTCGGTGAAAATTCACCATTACGTCAAATGATTGAAACCGATAATATTTCTTCAATGATTTTATGGGGCCCTCCAGGTGTTGGAAAAACTACTTTGGCCAAGATTATTGCCCGCCAAACTAATTCGGCATTTTATGAATTAAGTGCGGTTACTAGTGGTGTTAAGGATATTAAAGAATTAATTGAGTTAGCTCGTTATAATAAAAGTAACAATCAAAAGACGATTGTTTTTGTTGATGAAATTCATCGCTTTAATAAAGCTCAACAAGATGCCTTTTTACCATTTGTTGAAAGAGGAGACATTATCTTGATTGGAGCGACTACTGAAAATCCTTCTTTTGAAGTTAATTCGGCTTTATTATCTAGAACTAAAGTTTATGTTTTAAAAAGTTTAACTATGGAACAAATTGAAGGTATTTTAAAAAGAGCCTTATCGATTAATTACGAGTATCGTAATGTCATTATTGATGATGAGTGCCTAACTGTTATCGCTGGCATTAGTAATGGTGATGCTAGAACAGCATTAAATACATTAGAAAATGTCATTAACCTTACATCTTTAAAAAGGGGTAAGCGTAAAATTGATAAAGCTAGTTTAGAAAAGAGTCTTCAAAGTAAAACTTTTCTCTATGATAAAAAAGGAGAGGAACACTATAATCTCATTTCAGCTTTACATAAATCGATGCGCAATAGTGATCCTGATGCCGCTTTATATTATTTAGCCCGTATGTTAGAAGCTGGGGAAGATCCTTTATACGTTGCTCGTCGTTTAATTCGTTTTGCTTCAGAAGATATTGGCATTGCTAATGTCAATGCCTTAACCCAAGCGGTTAGTGCATATCAAGCTGTTCATTTCAATGGTATGCCAGAATGTAATGTCAATTTAGCGCAAGCGGTTGTTTATCTTAGTCTATCACCTAAATCTAATTCTTTATATGTCGCATATGGTAAGGCTAAAAAAGATGCCATAAGAACAGCTAATGTTAAAGTACCACTTCATTTACGTAACGCGGTTACCAAATTAGATAGTGATTTAGGTTATGGAGAGGGTTATATGTATGCCCATGATTACCAAGATAAAGTAACTAATATGACTTGTCTACCTGAAGAGTTAAAAGATCAACACTACTATTTTCCTACGAATATGGGTAATGAGAAAAAGGCTCGTGAAGTTTTAAATGCTATAGCAAAATTAAAAAATAAATAAAAAAGTATAGAAAATGAAGCGTTAAATGTGATATGATATTTAGAAAAAAGATGGTGATATTATGCAGATAGAAGAATTATCAGCTCATGATCGTAGTATGGTCTTTAATAAAATAGAAAAAGTTCGAAAAGAAGTCGAAGAAGACTACGGTTGGATGCAAGTTAAAAATGTCAATGAATTATTTGATGAAGCTTTAAATAGTATTATGGATAAGTCCAATTTGACACCTAGTAATTTTGCTGAATTATTAAAGCAAGCCTATACGGCCAAATATTCCGAAATTGCTCTTGAACGTTTATCCAAAAATGATAATACTGCCTTTTTAGTAGCGTTTGCAACTAATTTTTTTCCACCATTTTCTAATGGTCGTGAAGCTTTATCATCTTTAAACATTTTATCTTCAGCTTTTCAGTCTGTAAGTTATGATTTAACTCCTGATGATTACAGTTATTTAATTAATAATATCAGTAGGTTAAATGACGCTATCAATATTATTATTTCCGTTAAAGGTAAACCATCTTCTAGTAAGATTAATGGTTTTATGGATAGTGATATCTATCCTTTTATCGAAAGCTATTGTTTAGCAAGGGGGATTGAGATTGAAGATTCAAATGAGGCCTATCAATCATTTGAAGAAATTGAAAAAGAATATCATGTCTCTGGGGATCCAGTTAGAGATTACCTTCAATCAATTAGACATCCATTACTACCACCTGAAGAAATTGTCTCTTTAGCGCATCAATGTCAAAATGGTGATAGTAATGCTAGAGACCAAATTATTCTTCACAATTTACGTCTTGTACCAAGTATTGCGAAAAGATATGTCGGTCGTGGAATGCTATTCCTTGATCTTATTCAAGAGGGTAATATAGGCCTTATGAAAGCGGTTGATAAGTTCGATCCTGATAAAGGATATCAGTTTTCAACATACGCTACATGGTGGATAAGACAATCGATTACCCGTGCTATTGCTGATCAATCACATACGATTAGAATACCTGTCCATATGGTAGAAGCATTAAATAAGTATCGTCGTAAATATGATGCTTTAAAGGACAAATTAGGTCATGAGCCAACAGTCGAAGAACAAGCTAGTTACATGGGCGTATCTAAAGAAAAGATTGAAGACTGGATCAATATTATGAATATAGGAGCGCCTGTTAGTTTATCTAGTCCAGTAGGTGATGAAGAGGATAGTGAATTAGGAAGCTTTATTCCCAATGATGATAATCTCGAAGAAGATTATATAAGTTCTTCCTTAAAAGATGCTTTAGAACCACTTTTAGATCGTCTTACACCAAGGGAAAATAAAGTTATTAGATTGCGTTTTGGTGTTGATGACGGCCGTAGAAGAACATTAGAGGAAGTAGGTAAACACTTTGGCGTAACACGTGAACGTATCCGTCAAATCGAAGCTAAAGCTCTACGTAAATTACGTAACTATTCTCGTCAAAGTGGACTAGGTATTTATTCAGATAAACCGACTAAACGTGATGAAGAGTTACACGTAGATACAAGTTTTAAATTCGCTAATCCTTTAAATTTATATCTTCGTTCTAAAAGAGATAATTATTTGCGTGTTATTCCTTTGTTAGCGCCAGATGAGATAGATATTTTAAAAAGTATGTTTGGCAATGATTTTCAAATACCACGTAAACATATTAATGATGATCTTGTCGGTGATGCTGTCATAAGTAAGTTAAAAACCTTTGTCATGGGAGCATCGAAACAGTATGAATTTTCGGTTCGAAAACATGAGGAAATTAATAGTACCGGTCTAAAGAAAATATTGGGTGTTGAAGATGAAACAATACTTATGGATGTTATTTTACGTCTTCCAGAAAGTGATTTAAACATTTTAAGAAAGAAGTATCGCAACGGTCTATTAAATCCGTGTGACGCTACGATTCATCCAGCTTATGAATACTACATTGCGCAAGTAATTATTCCACGCTTACGTAGTTTGATTCCTAAAAATGTTAAATCTGAAATACGTAAGAAGAAGCTTGATATAAAAAAGAATAAATCTCTATCAGAACATCTTTACCAAGCTTTAAAATATTTAACAGATGAGGAAGCCTCTGCCATCGTTGGCGTATGGGGTGATGCTGTTTTTGACTTTAACAAGTTAATTTCCATCTTACGAAATAGTCCTGAACATCAATATGCTCATATATTAGAAAAAATATTAACTTATGCTGAAAATTTATCTAATACAGGAGTCTATAATATAACAATAAATGATAAAATCCCAATTACTGATTTATTAAAATATCGTGATCTTTCTGATATTGAAGTCGTTTTGGAGTCTTTAAATACGGTTGAATTTAACTTGCTATTATCAAGATGGGGTAGTGACTATCTTAAGAGCCCTGAATATGATATGTTATCATCATATCGTATGACTAAATTATATACGATTATCGTTCCTAAATTACAAAAAGAATTATCCATGTTATATGAGTCGATGGAAGTATTATGTGATGCACCAGAACATCCTGAATTGATTTTTAAAGTGTTATCATATCTTGATGATAACATTAAAACAAAGTTTGAAACTTTCTTTAAGAATCAGGCCTCTTTAACAGTTAAAGATCGTCAAATGGTTTTTTATAAAGTTATTCCTGTTGTTAAACGTTATATTAAAATATATAACGAAAACGGTTCTCTAAGTGATAACCAAATTAGAAATTTAAAATCTTATTTTTCGGTTTTAAAGAATAAACATATGACGGTTGCGATGGCGTTTAGTACGACACCGGAAGTATTAAAAAATGTCATTAGCGTTTTGGAAAAATGGGAACGTGATTTATTCATTTCCAAAACGGGTGATGATTTTAATGCATTCGTTAACTATAATGTTTTATCACAATCACAAAATGATGAGTGGAACCGCGTTAAGCATAAAGTCCTTGCTTTAGTTAAAGCTTATAAGCCAGGATTAGTTGTTCGTAAGAAAGGACGTACTGGAGAACTATGCCTTGTAACTAGTCTTTTCCAAACGAATATCTATAATCTTAATAGTGTTTTAAAAACGTTAACACCGGAAGAATTAGCCTTATTTCAAAAACGTAATGCCTTTGTCTATGATGCTCCTGTTAGATTGTTTACCCTAGATAAAGAGATGATGGAATCTTATTTAGTGCTGGAAGAGAAGATTAAAATGAAATTGATGGCATATAGTCAAACTGAATTATATGTTGTAGCCGATTTATTTAATACGACTAGTAAGGTATTAGAAAAAGTCATTTTAGATTTGTCACCGGAAGAACAAGATATCTTTACATTGAGAAATGGTACGAAGTATGATGTGCCTGTTCTTCTTCATAAATTGACAACTTACCAAGCTGAAATCTATATGAACGTTCATAAGAAAGTTCAACAATTAGTAGCGGAATTACATAAAGCAGAAACCTCAAAGGTAGTAACTAAACCATTAATCAGTACTTCTGAACGTTTTCATACAACTCCAGAAAATTTGAAACTTCTCGTTGAATCTATTTTAAATGATGAAGAACGTGCTTTATTTATCAAACGTAACGGCCTTGATTATGAAACACCTACTAGACCATTACATTTATATGGTGAAGAAAGTAAAAGATATAATAGAATTGCTAATCGAATTCGTAATGAAATTGCTCGTCATTATGCTAACTCTCCAGGGGTGGCAGTAAAATTTCATACGACAAATGATCAATTTCAAGTTGTTTTTGCTTCATTATCAAAAGAAGAGCAAGATTTATTTATCAAGCGTAATGGAACTGATTTCCTTAATACTTGTATAGCTTATTCTTTAGCTGATGAAGAAAAGGCTAAATATCGTGGTATTTGTATGAAGATAACTCGTCGTTTAAGACAGCTAAGTGAAAATGTTACAAAGGAAGATCTACTAAAAGAATTTGAAACGACGGAAGAAAAATTACATTTAGCAGTTAATCAACTATTTAGTGATGAACAAAGCTTATTTATCAAGCGTAATGGTTTAACTTATTCAGAACCAATTACACCAAAATCGCTATTTGGTCAAGATAAAAAAAATTATGGAAATGTTAAAAAGCGTCTTAAAAGAATTGTTCGTCGTTTAGATCGTGAAGAAAGAAGAGCAAAGATTACCGTTGTTTACCAAACACCAGCTGAAGTGTTTAAGACGACACCCGAAGAATTACATGATATTGTAAATAATGTTTTAACTGAAGAAGAACGTCAGATTTTTATGAAACGTTATGGAACGCGCTATGATGTGGCGCTTAAACCAACACGTCTAAAAGGCCAAGATAGTAAGGATTATAGTAAGGCTGCATCTGCCATAAGATGTTATTTAAGAAGAAAAGATATTAAACCAAAGCCATATAAGCCAAAAGCTATCGCACCTATTGAAAAATATAAAACAACACCAGAGCGTTTAACTTTAGTTATATCATCACTTACACCAAGCGAACAAGAATTGTTCAGAAAATATAATGGGGAAGACTTAACTAGCATACCAACTGATTTTACAATTGATCCAAGTGATGTACATGACTATTCTAATGTCAGTCGTAAAATTACTTTACGTTTACGTCATTTTTCAGGTATCAAAGAAGATTTGTTAGCGACCTTCGATACGACATTAGAACAGTTAACTCAAGCTGTTGATGATTTACCAGCTGACAGGAAAGAATTATTTATTAAGCGTAATGGTGTAGATTATCAAACACCTATTACACCACGTCCTTTATTTAATGATGATGTAACTAAATATCAACGCTTAGAGAGGGCTTTAAAGAAAAAATTACATCATGTTGAACTTCCACGTCGTAGCGCTAAAAAGTTTGTTATTGCGAGTACCTTTAGGACAACAGAAGAAAAGTTAACGGAAACTTTAAAGATATTAACTCCTGATGAATTATCTTTGTTTGTTAAACGTAATGGTACTAATTATAGTGAACCAGTTACTATTACTTATTTAACTGGAGATGAAAGTATAGCGTATGAGAAAATCAGTCAAAAGATTAGAGCTTCTTTAGTAGAACCACCTAAAATAAGTGCGATTGAGCATTATCAAACAACAACCGAAAAACTAAAGAAGGTTCTTGATACGTTAACCAATGCCGAACGAGATCTTTTTGTTAAACGTTTTGGTACTGAATGTGATCAAAAAGTTGTACCTTATGTCTTCCATGACCAAAAAGAACGTGCCCAATGGCGTATGGTAACTATTAAGATCAAAAAACGTTTAAATGAAGAAGAAACCGTTTTAACCAGTATGGCAACACAACAACAAAAAGAAAATGAAAGTCAAACGATTTTTAACGAATTATGTGCCTACATGGATATTTTGGAAGCTTTAGCTATTACTTTAAAACTTATCTTTCCAGGCAATAATGATGAGCTTATTGCTCAAACATTGAACGTTAAAGTTGAACGTTTTCGTCAGGCTTTCGATGATGGGGTAGCAGCTTTAAAAGAAGTAACCGCACCACATTTAGTAGAAGTACGAAATAAGCTTAAAGTTTTAACATAAAATAAATCATTTAATATTGTCAAAATGCCTTATTAATGATAAAATGATAATGTCTTGATGACATTATCTGGCCTGTTGGTGAAGTGGTTTAACACATCACCCTCTCAAGGTGACATACACGGGTCCGAATCCCGTACAGGCTACCATAAAAAAATAAAACTCGAACTATTATGGTTCGAGTTTTAATGTACTTAAAAATATGATAAAATATCTATAGATAGTAGATAAGATAGGTGATAGGATGGAATATTTAGACATTTATGATGAAGCTGGTAATCATTTAGGACAGGCTCCTAGAGATGTTGTTCATCGTGATGCTCTATGGCATAATACTGTTCACTGTTGGCTATATGATGAAGAGGGAAATGTCTATTTTCAAATTCGTAAAGATGAAGGAAAACTTTATACGACGGCATCTGGTCATATTAAAGCATCAGAATCCATTAATGATGGCTTTGCTCGAGAAATAAAAGAGGAAATTGGTCTTAATATCAATCCGGATAAGATTACATTAGTAGATATTGTTCCTTTTATCATGGACCGCAAGAAAAGCGATGGTAGTATGTTTCGTGATCGTGCAAAAGCTAATGTTTATGTAGCAAAATTTACCGGTGATATCAGTGAATTTGTTTTTGATCCAGATGAAGTTTTAGGTGTCGTTAAAGTAAATGCCAAGAAAACAAAAAAATTACTTACTAAAGGTTCCGGTAAAATAAAGGGAACGATTATTCAGACCAAAGATGGACAAAATGTTGCTTCTTCAAAAGAAATAACTTATGATGATTTTTTAGTTTTTAAAGGTGAAACTCCTTTAGGTAAATATGGTTTTATTTTAGATAAGGTTATAGTGTTAACTAACTTGTCATAAAATAGTTAAAATAATAGGAAATTAGACTAAGTTCTAATTTTTTTGATATAATTTTATTAGGTGATTGAATGGACTTTGAACAATTACGTAAAAAATATCCTAAATTTATTTATGATAAATATACGATTGAAGAAACTGATACGGATATTATTTTTACTTTTACTTTTATTATTCCTGAATTAGTTACTTTTACACCACAGATGTCTATTTCTAAAGCAGATATTAAGATAGACTATGATAAAGATTTTCTAGGAAAGCTTGTTTTTCATATAGGACTTATCGAATTAGTAAGTTATTTTAAGTGTACTTGTAGCCCAAATGTTGAGATTAAAGCCGGATATCTTGATGAAGAACAAATTAAATGGTTCAAAAAGTTATATTATTATGGTTTAGGCGAGTTTATGTATATCAATAAGATTGTTATTAGTGAAGATAATCTAATGCATATTACTTGTCCAAATAGTAAAGATGATATATCAAAGATTGATTATGAAGGCCATGGTAACATTATTACTATTGGTGGCGGTAAAGATTCGGTAGTAGCGTTAAATTTACTAGCTGGTATGGATAATACTTGCTTTATGATTAATCCCAAAAAGCCAGGTATTGCTTGTTGTAAAGAAGCTGGATATAATTCTTATTTCACCCTTAAAAGAACGATTGATCCTAATTTGTTAGAGTTAAATAAAAAGGGATTTTTAAATGGTCATACACCTTTTAGTTCTTTAGTTGCTTTTACTTCTTATTTAGTTGCCTATCTTACTGGTAGAAAATATATTGTTTTATCTAACGAAGGAAGCGCTAACGAGCCAACTATTTTAGGTACTAAAATAAATCATCAATATTCTAAAACATTTGAATTTGAAAATGATTTTAACAACTATACTAATAAATACTTTAATATTGACATTCATTATTTTAGTATTCTACGTCCTTTATCCGAACTTCAAATAGCGTTCCTTTTCGCCCAATATAAAAATTATCATCAACTTTTTAGAAGTTGTAATGTTGGTAGTAAGAAAGAGCCTTGGAATTGGTGTTGTTCATGTCCTAAATGTCTTTTTGTATATATTATTTTAAGCCCTTTTTTAACCAAGGAGGAGCTTATTAATATTTTTGGTGAGGATTTATATGATAACATAGAGTTACTTCCTACTTTATTAGAATTAGCTGGCTACCGAGAGACTAAACCTTTTGAGTGTGTCGGTACTTATAGTGAAGTTAGAAATGCCCTTAGTATGGCTTGCGTAAAATGGCCGGTTCATCCATATCTTTTAACCTATTATCAAGATAACTATTTAGTTGATCCACATTATGAAATGTTAAAATCCTTTAATACTGAACATAATGTCCCACCGATGTTTTTAAAGATATTACAAGAAGAATTAGAAAGAGTAAATGAGTTGATAGTTAATGATAAATAAAATAATTGCTTCTTTAGAAGGTAAAATGGTTGCTATTCTAGGCTTTGGTATGGAAGGTAAGGCGACATATAACTTTATTCGTCGTTATAGTAAGATGCCTCTTACCATTATTGACTTAGCTAATCCTATGGATAAATTACCTGAACTGAAAGATGATGCTAATGTTCAAATGGTCTATGGTGATAATTATTTAGCTGATTTAGAAAAATACGATGTAGTTATTAAGAGCCCTGGTGTCATTACTAAAGATATTGATGTTAGTCATATTAATTTTACATCACAGTTAGAACTATTAATGGAGTATCATCATGATAAGATGATTGGTATTACAGCTACTAAAGGTAAGAGTACAACCTGTACTTTAACTTATGAAGTATTAAAATCTTGCGGTTATGATGTTTTATTACTAGGTAATATTGGTAAAGCTATTTTTGACGCTATTGAAGATATTAAAGAAGATACTTGGGTTGTCTGTGAGATGTCAGCTCTTCAATTAGAGTTTGTTAAAGTTTCACCACATATTGCTGCTATAATTAATTTATATGAGGATCATTTAGATCATGCTGGTACTGTTGAACATTATCATGCTAACAAACTAAATATTTTTAAATATCAAACAAATCAGGATTATGCTCTTTATAGTGCGGACATTAGTCCTTTGAAAGATTATATTGATAATCGTTACCAAGCTCAAAAATATGGTATTACGATTGGTATTAGTGATTTAGTTCATACGACTAATGTGCAAAATGATAAGGTCATGTTGGATTCTTTAGAATTATATGATACCAAAGATAAACGTTACTTATTAGGTGAACATAATTTACGTAATATTATGTTCGTTTTAACAATTGCCCATCTTTTAAAACTTGATATGGATAAGGTAAGAAAGACAATTAATACATTTAAGGGATTAGAACATCGTCTTGAATATGTTGGAACATATCATGATGTCATCTATTATAATGACGCTATTGCGACCATACCGGACGCTACCATCAATGCGATTAAAACGCTAAAGGAAGTTGATACCTTAATCTTTGGGGGCATGGATAGAGGTATTAATTATGAAGAATTAATTGCTTTTTTAAATACTGGTGTGGTCCGTAATTTAATATGTATGCCGACGACGGGATATAAGATTGCTAAAGCAATTACCAATGATAAGGTTAATGTATATTGCATAGAATTACTTGCTGATGCCGTCACTAAAGCTAAAATGATAACAAAGCCTAAAAAGATTTGTCTTCTTAGCCCTGCAGCCTCTAGTTATGAATATTTTAAAAACTTTGAAGAGAAGGGTAATGCCTTTAAAAAAATGGTAAAAGAAGATTAAAACATTTACAATTAATTTATCTTGTGTTACAATAT
Organism: uncultured Bacilli bacterium; assembly: GCA_947632495.1. Classification (GTDB taxonomy): domain Bacteria; phylum Bacillota_I; class Bacilli_A; order RF39; family UBA660; genus UBA5578. The sequence goes on along the minus strand of CANRPL010000019.1, from coordinate 5,145 downwards.
ATTTGTATTCATAGATGAGAGTGAGGTACTGATTTTATGACTGAAATATATCAAGTATCTGAATTTCAAGACGGAATGATTGAAGATGTAATTAAAGAAGTAGCGCAGTCTTTAGAAGAAAAAGGATATAACGCTATCAACCAAATTGTGGGTTACCTAATTAGTGGTGATCCTGGGTACATATCTAATTATCATGATGCTCGTTCAAAATTGACTAAATATGAACGTGTCAAAGTATTAGAGGTCTTGGTTAAAAAGTTTTTAAATTAATGCGATATCTAGGCCTCGATTTAGGAACGAAAACGCTAGGTGTATCCATCAGTGATATTACGCATACAATCGCTAGTTCCTATAAGACATTACATTTTAATGAAAATGATTATGATAGTGTCATTAACGATTTAAAAGAAATCATTACCGAGTTTGAAATAGGTAAAATTGTTTTAGGTTTACCGAAAAATATGAATAATAGTATGGGCGATCGGGCGATGACGACTTTAGCCTTTAAAGATTTACTCGAAAAAGAATTACAAATTGATGTTGTTTTACAGGATGAGCGTTTAACAACTGTTGAAGCTACTAATTATATGTTGGAAGCTGATATGTCGCGAAAGAAAAGAAAAGCTAAAGTTGATGCTTTAGCGGCTAATATAATACTTCAGACATATTTAGATAAAGAAAGGGAGATAAAATATGGAAGAAAAGATGACTTTTAAAGTATTAAATGATGAAGGTAAAGAAGTAGAATGTGAAGTTTTATTTACATTTGAATCAGACGAAACAAAGAAAAACTATATCGTATATACAGATAATACTTTAGATGAAGATGGTAATACTAAAGTTTATGCATCAATTTATAATCCTGATGAAGATGAGACTAAATTATTACCTATTGAGACAGAGAAAGAATGGAAGATTATTGAAACCATTTTAGATGAACTACAAAAAGAAATCCAAGGAAAGGGTGGAGAAGAGTAGAAATACTCTTTTTTAGTATATATGAAGAAAAAAGTTTTATGCTTTTTGGGGATTATAGGTGTAATTGTTGTTTTAGGACTTATTATCATCTTGGGAGCTCTTTTCTATTATAAAAAAAGTATTGGACCAGTAAGTGATAGCGATCAAATTCAAACGATTACGATTGAAAAAGGTGATACTTATTATTCGATAGCGGACAAGCTATATGATAAAGGCCTTATTAAATCCGTTTTTATATATAAAATATATCTAAAACTTAATAAACCTACCAAATTGAATGTTGGTGTCTATACTTTAAGTCCTAGTATGTCTTTACCGGATATTATAACTACGCTATCAGGAAAAGGAATATCTACTGATATTATTATTACTTTTAAAGAGGGTAAAAATATGCGTAATATTGCTAGTGTTATTGCTAGTAATACGAATAATACAGCCGAAGATGTCTTCAATTTGCTTAAAGATACGGATTATTTAAAAGAGTTAATAAATAAATATTGGTTTTTAGATGATAGTATCTTAAATAAAGATATCTATTATGCTTTAGAGGGTTATTTATTTCCTAATACTTATAACTTTAAGGATAAAGATGTTTCAGTTAAAGAAATATTTGAAAAGCTTTTAGATGAAACAGGTCGTCAATTAGAACCATATCGTAGTATGCTTGAAGAAAATAAGTATTCTATTCATCAGATACTTACTTTAGCTAGTATTGTCGAATTAGAAGCTAATACCAAAGAAGATCGTGAATTAGTTGCTGGTGTCTTTTATAATCGCTTAAATCATCATATATCTTTAGGTAGTGATGTCACAACTTATTACGCTATCGGTATTGATTTATCTGAACGTGACTTATATGCATCGGAAATAAATGACATTAATGCATATAATACGCGTCCAAGCGCAATGGCTGGTAAACTTCCTGTTGGTCCAATTTGTAATCCATCTTTAGTTTCTATTTTAGCGACTTTAAATCCTGCTACCACCAATTATTATTATTTTATATCTGATAATCAAGGTAAAATGTATTATACCAAAACTTTAGCGGAGCATAATGCTAAAATTACCGAATTAAAGAATAAGGGTTTATGGCAACGTTAGACGAAATAAAAACTTATGCCATCGAACATCATGTTCCTATTATGCAGGATGCAGGAATAAGCTTTATATGTGATTATATTAAAGAACATAAGATAAAGAAAGTGCTAGAGATAGGCAGTGCGATAGGTTACTCAGCTATTAACTTTGCCCTTGTTAGTGAAGATGTTTTGGTAACAACTTTAGAACGCGATGTTAATATGTATGAAGAAGCTTGCAAGAATATTCATCTAATGCATTTAGATGAGCGTATTCAAATTTTAAATGTCGATGCTAAAGAGGCACAGATAAGTGGGGAATATGATTTACTTTTTATTGATGCCGCTAAAAGTCAATACCGCTTTTTCTTTGAAAAGTATGCTCCTTTAGTTTCTTTAGATGGAGTTATCATAACAGATAATCTATCATTTCATGGGATGGTTAAGAACCCTAATTTAACCAATAATCGTAACACTAGGCAGTTAGTTAATAAAATTAGATTATATATTGAATTTTTAAAAAATAACCCCGACTTTGATACGACCTTTTACGCTCTTGGTGATGGTATATCAGTCAGTAAACGAAAACCTAAAAATTAATTTTAGGTTTTTATTTTTGATAAAAATAAAAAATTGGCATTTTTTGGTTGACTTATTTTAAAAAATGTATATAATAGTGAATAACTTTTTATTGGGGGTATAGATATGAATAAATTTAAGAATCTTCGTATCATAATTGGTTGTGTTGCTCTTTTTATATGTATGTTAACAGCGACTTTTGTCTTTGCTAAAGATAATGGCTCTGTTGTCAAAAAAAGTTACTATGTTGAAAAAGCAGCTAATAATAATTCAGTAGTTAAGCCAGTTGAATATGTAACATCCGTTAATAAGGAAGTTACGATTAATCATCGAACTAATCAATATCGTCTTGAAATCGAGAATGGTAATGTTGTTTTAACTAACTTTGCTAAAGGAACCCAAAAGACGGTTTATGGTAAAGGTAATGCTAAATATTTAGCTGAAGTAAATTTATATTACCATAATGCTGTATATACTTTAATGGTTACTGATGATGGAAAACTATATGCTAATGTTTATCGCAATAATGAAGAGAATGTTGTCTTTCGTTTAATCAAGTTAGATGAAAGTGTTGCTTCTTTACGTATTGAAGAAGAGGATCTAGGTGCTTTCCATGATTATCCAGGGGTTAAGATTTATTCGGTTCATCAAGATGGTAAGACAGAAATTGTTAAACTATAAAGGAGAAAGGTTTTCTTTCTTTTTTATTTTGTCCTAGCTAGACTATTTATATAAATTTTGTTATAATGATTTGGGATTTGCGAAAGAGAAAGGAGATTTATGAGTAAAATAAAAATGTTCGCTTTAGGCGGACTAAATGAAAGTGGAAAAAATATGTATGTCGTTGAAGTCGACAATGATATTTTCGTATTTGAAGCGGGCTTAAAATATAGTGATGATAATTCATTAGGTGTCGATTATATTATTCCTAATTTTGACTATTTAATCGAGAATAAAGAGCGTATCGTAGGTCTTTTTATAACGCATGGTCACGATGAACAAATGGGTGCTTTAGAAGATATTTTGCGTGAACTACCAGATCTTAAAGTATACGCTACTAAATTTACTATTGAGATTATTCGTAAGAATCTTATTGAAGAAAATATTAGTACCGATAATTTAATTGAATTACAATTACATCGTAATGTACCATTTGGTAAGAATAGTATTTTTCCAATTAGAGTATCACATTCAACGCCGGATGCGGTTATGTATGTTTTATATACAGAAGATGGCGCTATTGTCTTTAGTGGTAATTATGTTATTGATCCATCAATGGTCGGATGTTTCAATTGTGATATTGGTAAAATTGCCTATGTTGGTAAACAAGGTGTATTATGCTTTTTAAATGAATCTGTTTATGCCGATCGTAAAGGTTTTACTTCTCCAAGTCATCGTGCTCGTGATATTATTCGTGAGACGATTAGTAAACATGAAGACCGTATTTTATTTAATATTATGCAAGCACAAATATTTCGTATTCAGGAATTATTTGATGAAGTTGCTAAAACCGATCGTAATGTTGTCGTTATGGGTAAGAAGCTTGAAGAAATTATTCTTGATTCCATTGATATGGGCTATTTAAAGTTTGATAAAAGTCGTATTAAACCTATTAAATATGTCAATGAAAAGGGTATTATTGTCCTAGTTTCTAATGAGCGAGAAATGCCTTATTCTAATATTCGTCGTATCTTAAGAGGTAGTGATAAATTTATTACTTTATCACCATCAGATACGGTTGTTTTTGCTTCACCGGTATATGATAATATTGAAGTTATTTCAACTCAAGTTTTTGATGCGATAGCGGAAAGAGGATGTAATTTAGTTATCCTATCTAAAAAACAATATCGTTCTCCTCATGCTTCTAGTGAGGATATATTGATGATGATTAATATGTTGCACCCTAAATATTATTTTCCAATTGTTGGTGAATATCGTTATCAAGTTGAAAATGCTATGTTAGCCTATAAATTAGGAATGGATGAGGACCATGTCCTATTAAAATTAAATGGTGATGTTGTTCAGTTTGAAAATGGTCAGTTAGTCGATACTGATGAAAAAATAAAAACCGATGAATTATTAATTGATGGTAAACAAGGTAATGATGTTGGGGATGTCGTTTTAAAAGATCGTGAACTATTAGGTGAAAATGGTATCGTTATTGTTACGACAACTTTAGATAAAGCATCTAAAAAAGTTTTAGCCGGACCAGAAATATTAACGAGAGGTTTTATCTATGTTAAAGAGAATACTGATATTATTGAAGAAGCTGCTAAAATATCTTTAGAAGTTGTCAATAGTTATATTAATCCTAACTATGTTGACTTTAATAAAATTAAGATGGGTATTCGTGAAAAATTAGGTAAATATTTTTATCAACAAACAGGGTCTAAACCAATGATTATCATCGTTGTTCAAGAAGTCTAAATGACTTCTTTTGTATAATTGTAAATGATGTGAGACAAAAATAAATAAAAAATAAAAAGCAATATGATATAGTTAAAATGTAATT
>CANRPL010000018.1 GCA_947632495.1 uncultured Bacilli bacterium | reverse complement strand
CATTATCTACTTCTCTAAATGAATCTAATAGTGGTGTCTTTTTATCAATAATCTCACGAAGACGATCATTTGGAATAACAATTAAAGTATCAACGTTTTTCTTTAATTCTTCCAAACCGGCGATAGCTTGTTCCATACGTCTTTTACCTTCAAAGGAGAATGGTTTAGTAACAATACCAACAGTTAAAGCACCAAGTTCTTGAGCTATTTGCGCAATAACCGGAGCAGCACCTGTACCAGTTCCACCACCCATACCACAAGTGATGAAAACCATATCAGCACCACTTAAGGCATCTTCGATTTCCTTTTTACTTTCCATAGCCGCTTCGCGACCAATTTCCGGTTTAGCTCCCGCGCCACGTCCACCGGTTAAAGCTTCACCAATTTGAATCTTAACAGGTGCTTTAGAAGCATTTAATACTTGTAAATCAGTATTCGCCACAATAAATTCAACACCCTTAACACCGGAATCTATCATACGGTTAACAGCGTTATTACCGCCACCACCGACACCTATTACTTTAATTTTAGCTATCTGATCCATCTCTAATCCAAACATATAATTCATATCCTCCTATTCGCTAAAAAATAATCCATCAATTTTCCTAGCATTTCATCATTATGTATTTCTTGGTAACTCTTATGAATACTTACTAATTCTTTAACATCTTCACTATTAACCATAGATAACTTTTGACCTTTTAATTTCATCTTATTAATAAAGTAAACAATATTACCAACAGCTGATGAATATTTATTATCACGGATACCGATAAGTTTAATATTACCAATACTTACTTCTTTGCCGAATACTTCATTAGCGATGTATTCAATATCGGCCATATTACTTGTACCCCCTGTTATAATAATATAATCAATTCTCTTGCTTGTCAATATATTAATCTCTTTTTTGGCCAAATTAAGAATTTCTTCAAGACGTGAAGAAACAACCTCTGATATCTCAAATTGATTAATTCTAATCTCTTCACCTTGAGCTGTTTTAATATCATACATATCACTGGTACTAGCATTACGCTTATGACCTAAAGCAAAATGCATTTTTAAGTCTTCTGATGTATGTGCATCAGTCTTATACATATAAGAAATATCATTGTTTACATGCTTTCCGCCCATTTGTACAATCGAGCTTTTAACAATGATACCACGATTATATAGTGATACAACTGTCGTCTCACTACCAATATTAACAATCGCTCCGACACTTTTCTCAATATTTTTATTTTTAAAGGCATATAAATCGCCAATGCCATTAATTGATATATCCATTGTAGTAATACCCATATCTTCTAATAGACCGACAACGGAATAGACATTCTTTTCTGGTACGGAAACTAAAATAGCACGTGCTCCTAAAACTTTACCAGTCTTATCAATTGGTTCCTTATCTTGAACAATACCATCAAGACGATAGTCAACTGGCAATATTGTAACGATTTCTCTTCCTTCAAGAGGAATACTTTCAGATGCTACATTTAAGGCACTTACGATATCATCACGCGTTACTAATCCGTTTTCTCCTGTTATTTCAACTTCCCCTTTAACTACGGAATATTCAGCAAAATAACTAGGTACTGATGCAATAACACTAGTAATCTTAATACCTAATATATCTTCTACTTCTTTTAAAGCTCCCGCAATACTTTCTCTTGCTAAATCAACATTAGTTATTAATCCTTTTTTTATACCTTGAGCTTTATATGAAGAAGACGCTAAAAGATTAAGTTTATTTTGAAATAATTCACAAACGACAACTTTTATACTATCAGAACCAATATCAAGACTAGTATATATATGTTTCACATAATCATCTCCTAGTGTCTATAAAAGTATTATACTATAAATTTCTTAAAATGTAAAAAAATGAATAAAATTATTATATTGTAGCCCCACTTTTCACGCTATCAATTTGGTCTTGAAAAGCATCTAGCCCCATTTTAGCGTTTTTTTCTTCATCGAGCATTTGATCAGATAAAATCATATCAATAAAAAGACTTTTAGAAGATGCATCTAGCATACTTAATGTCTTTTTCAAATCGTTGGTAAAATACCCACTATATACGGCATCTAAAGAGCCACCCATATCAATAAAATGCGCAATGCAAGCTGTCGCTTTAGGATACATAATATTCCTTTTAAGTGCTTCCTTAAGTCGTTCTTTATAGACAAGGCGCATCGCTAAATATTGTGTGCATCCTTCATTTAAAGATAAAAAGGTATCATCGTGCGTAAGGAAGCCCATTAATTGTTCTTTTCGATTAGCTGATAGAAAGTGAATAAATTCATGTAAGACAATAACTGTTAGATCATCATCGCTAATATCTTCAGGAATTTCCGTTATATTAACAAGCATTTTATTCGTATTAATATCATAAAATGCAAAAAGATTTTTAACACCCAAGCCATCATCTGTTATAACCACACGATCAAAAGTAGGAAGATTATTTCTAAAATTAGTATCATTAAAATAAGGAGCCGGAACAATCTCTTGATAAAAAATATCATAAGCTCTTTTCGTCGCTTCTTCTAAACGATGAATACGCTTTTGTAACTCCTCATTGGTTAACGTCATCTTATCACCTACTATCTAAATTATACCATAATAAAATACTAAGAAGAAATGGTTCTTAGTATTTTTCTAAATAATTACCACTATCTAAATGAAGTGTACCTTTAGCTTTATCAAATTGTTGAATCATATCTATATAGTCATTTAATTTACTAAATTCATTAAAATTGATATAGACATCGTTACCATCATTCATCGTCAAATAAAATAATTCTTGGTCAACATCTGATGGACTATATTTAATTTCTGATATTCTAATTAAAATATCGCGGTCTAAAGCATCTAACTTCTTTAGTAGCTTAAGTAAGATATCTTCTGGTGTTTGATTGATTAGTATAGGTAAGTTAAAGGAATCTTTAACTTTGGTACCATCAGTTAAAAGATAAGATTCATCATATGCATAATAGATTAGAGGTCGATTTTCTTCAATAGTAATAGTTATTTCACGGAAAAGGTTTTGACGTTTTACGTTAGCTTTTTTTATATATGGATTACTTTCCAAGCTCTTTTTAATCTTACTGACACTTACTTTATATACTTTAGGATAATTATGTAATCCTGCTTCATCGATAATTGTCTGGTCACTAACAAAAGCATTATTTTTAATATAAATATTTTTAATATGCATATTAGCAACTACAAAAATACTTATTATAATTATTAAAATAAATAAGGTAAAAAAGCAAACATTTTTATATTTAATACGCCTTTTCTTCTTTATAACATTACTCATAAATACCCCTATTCTACAAATTCTTGTTCAATTTTTAATTCAATATCATATTTTTCTTTAATTGTTTTTTGAATTTCTAGGATTAATTCTTTGATATCTTCGCCAGTCGCATTACCAACATTGATAACAAAATTAGCATGTTTGGTACTAACCATAGCGCCACCATGTTTTTTACCTTTAAAACCAGCTTCTTCAATTAGACGTCCAGCATAGTCACCTTCGGGATTACGAAATACTGAACCAGCTGAAGGATATTCAAGTGGTTGTGTTTCAAGTCTTCGCTTTTTACGATCGTCGACCAGTTGCATAATTTTATCTGGATCGTCACGCTGTAAAACAATAGTTGCTTCAAGACAAATATAGCCAGGATGTTTTTGTAAAAAAGATGAACGATAATGAAAATCTAATTGTGAATTAGTTAATTCTTTAACTTTTAAATCAGGTGTTAAAACTTTAACTTTTTTTACGATATAGCCCATATCACTTTTATAGGCTCCAGCATTCATAAAAATGCCGCCACCAACTGTACCAGGAATACCAGTTGCAAATTCAATACCTGTAAAACCAATACGCGATAATCTAATCGCTAATTTAATTAATTGAAAACCAGCCCCGACCGTAATTTCATTACCATTTATTCTTAAATCATCAAAATGATCTAGCTTAATTAAAATACCATTATAAAAAGTATTACTAAACACTAAATTAGAGCCACGTCCTAAAACTTTATATTTAACATTTTCTTCTTTAAGAAGTTTTAAAAGTTCAATTAGACAATATACATCACTAGGAAAGACCATCGCTAAAGCATGACCGCCAACATGATAAGTTGTATATTTAGCAATATCAACATCTTCCAGCACTTCACCAAGGCCTAATTTTTTAATTTTTTCTATTATCTCCATAATCATTTTCTTTCTATTAAATCTTGTAAGGTATTATATATGATTTCCCCACTATCTTTGATGCTTAACTTATTAAGATTATCTTTTAGGGTGTTAAGTCTTTTGTAATTATATAATAAATCATTTATCTGTTCAATTAAGATATCTGGATTTAAATCTTTTTCTTCAATAATTAAGGCGGCATCCTCATTAACTAAATCCATCGCATTAAGATATTGATGATTATTAGGTACAAAAGGACTTGGAATTAAAATAGCTGGAACTTTAAGCGCTATTATTTCACTTAAAGTAGAAGCCCCAGCTCGCGTAACCATTAAATCAGTCTTTTTCATTAATCCAGTCATACCATCGATATAAGGAACAACTTTAACATTATCGGGATATTTATTTTTACTAACATCCTCATAATTAGCTTTACCAGTGACAAAAACGACTTCATAACTTTCATTACTAAATTTAGGAATCGTCTTAATAATAACGTCATTAACGGTTGTTGCTCCTAAAGATCCCATCACAATCAAGACTAATTTTTTATTTGGCGTCAGTCCTAATTTTTCTTTCGCCATCGGTGCTACTTTTAGGGCATCTTCACTACAAGGATTACCAGTATATATAACTTTCTCTTTTGGAAAAGAAGTTAAAGTTGATTTCATCGATACCCCTATTTTATCAACCTTGTGAGCTAAATAAAGATTGGCTTTACCAGGAATACTATTTTGTTCATGAATAAAAGTACGATACCCTAATTTATGAGCTACTGATAAAACAGGAACGGTTACATAGCCCCCTACACCAATAACTACATCAGGTTTAAAATTACGAATTAGTTTACGACATTTCTTCCTACTCTTGAAAAGATGATACAAAACTTTAAAGTTGCGAAGAAGATGACGTCGATCAAAACCATATATTTCAATTGTCTCAAAAGGAATACCCCTTTTAGGAACAATATCTTTTTCCATTCGATCATGTGTACCGATATATAAAAATTCGCTATTTGGTTCGTGTTCTTTAATCTTATTTAAAATGGCTAAAGCAGGATAAATATGCCCACCTGTACCACCAGCACTGATAATAACGCGCATCAAATCACTTCCTATATATTTAATCTTATTATACCATAATTATATTTAAAATAGATATAATTATAACAGTTGCTGATAATATTACAAAAAAGATGACACCAATAATGTCAAATTATCGTGTCATCATTCTTTTCTTGTTCATATGAAGATAAATAATCATGTAAAGAAATAGCTACTTGATGTGGTAATAATAGCGTTAATTCATCAATTGATGCCTCTTTTATTTTAGTAATTGAACGATATTTTTTTAATAATTCTTTTTTTCTTTTACTACCAATACCTTCAACATTATCTAAAATACTAGCTAATGATCCTTTACTACGTATTTGTTTATGATAATTAATCGTAAATTCATGGACTTCATCTTGCATGCGTTCTAAAAGATAAAAAAGATTAGTCTTACGGTCAATATCATATTCTTTATCGTGAGTTAAAAGCTTATTAGTCGCATGATGATCATCTTTAGCTAAACCAGCAACTAAAATATTTAAACCTAAACTATCGACAACTTCTTTAGCGACATTAATTTGTCCTAAACCACCATCAACTAAAATTAAATCAGGTCTAGTAAGATTATCCTTTAAAACACGAAAATAACGACGATAAATAACTTCGCGCATCGTACCATAATCATCATTTTGATCGACACTAATCTTATACTTACGATACTCGTTTTTAGCAGGTTTACCATTAATAAAGACAACCATACCCGATACATTATAAGTACCAAATAGATGAGCATTATCAAATATTTCAATGCGGTCTAATTTAGTTAAACCTAATAAATTTTTAAGCTCATCATTAGCGTCACTAGTCTTTGCTTCATCACGTTTAATTAATTCAAAATTTTCATCGAGCGCTATTTTAGCATTATCACAAGCTAAAGTGACTAACTTATGTTTATCGCCTTTTTGTGGGATATTGACACTAGTTTCTAAATAAGTTTCAAGTAAAGAAGCATCAACAACATCAGGAACTAATATTTCTTTAGGAGTTAAGATATTGTGATAAAAAGATGCAATATAACTAGTTAATTCACTACCAACTTCATCTAATACGGGAATAATTTTAGAGTGGCGTTCAACAATTTTAGCGCCTCTAATAAAAAAGACTTGAATACTTAAATAACCCTTATCTTGATAATAACCAAAAACATCACGATCAACATTATCTTTAGTCTCAACTTGTTGATGAGTTAATGTAATATTGATATAGTCAAGCATCTTTTTTAATTCTAATGCTTTTTCAAACTCTAAATTAGCGCTATAACTGTCGATCTCTTTTTTTATTTTAGCGCTTATTAAACTATGATCACCTTTTAAAAATTTGATGATATCACTACGCATAGCTTCAACTTGTTCACTAGGAACATCATTCGTACAGTATCCTAAACATTGATGAATGTGATAGTAAAGGCATGGTTTAGACTGATATGTATTACATTTACGAATAGGATACATTCGGTTCAATAGATTGACGACATTACGAGCCGCTGTCACATTAGGATAAGGTCCATATAGATGCTTTTGATTCTTCTTCCTTGTTAAGACACGGACTACTTTTAACCGAGGAACCTTTTCATCAGTTAGTTCAATATAAGGATAACTTTTATCATCTTTAAGTAAAACATTATATTTAGGATTATGTTCTTTAATTAAATTAATTTCAAGAATAAGGGATTCAACTTCACTACCGACTGTTATATATTCAAAATCAGCAATCTCACTAACTAAACGAGCCGTTTTACCAGTATGAGTACCACGAAAATAAGAACTAACACGGTTCTTTAGCTTTTTAGCTTTACCGATATAGATAATATTACCATCTTTATTTTTCATTAAATAACAACCTGGTAACATCGGTAAAAGAGATAATTTCTCTTTAATCTTATCCATTTTATCCCTCCTTTAATTAAGATAGTTATACTTTTTTAAAAGACGATATATTTCGCGATTAATTTCCTCTCTTTTAGAAATTAACTTTTCCTTATTTTCTCTTTTCGGATGAATGCTATTAGATAGAAAAATAATCGCAATATCATTACTACGGTCAATAACGATATGATGGCCCGGAAAACCGGTATGAACAATCATATCTTCGGTGGCGATAGATTTACATAAAGAACTACTTTTACCATAGATCCAGCCGATGGTTCGTCTTATCCCATCACCATTAATAAATAATGGTTGAAACCATAAATCGAGATAATTGCTTTCAATAAATGCTTTTCCTTGATAAAAGCCATCATTTAATATCATTTGAATAAAATGACTTATATCACCAATGGTACTAAAAACACCAGCATGACCAGCTACACCATCTAAAAAAGCTGCTTTCTCATCATGGACAACCCCTTGGATTAATCCTCTTTGCTTTGTTATTTCAGTAGGAACACATCTTTCTTTATCACTTGGGCAAAAATATGTATCATTCATCTTTAGTGGTTTAAAAATGAGCTCTTGAGCTAAAACATCAAGTGGTTTACCATATATTTTCTCAACAATAAACCCGAGTAAAATAAAGTTATTATCAACATATAAAACATCTGTACCAGGACTAAACTTTAAAGCAATATTGGTAATAAATTCATCTTTACTTTGTAAATGATTTTTATCATATTTAGGAATGATACCTGATGAATGAGTTAATAAATGAATAATACGAACATCATCAAAAGGAAAATCAGGTAAGAAATCTTTAACATAATTATCCAGTCTAATTTTATCATCACGAAGTAAAAAAGCAATTAATGTATTAGTAACAAGTAATTTAGTAATACTTGCAATATCATATAAATTATTAATATCATTAGTAATCTTTTTAGGTTTTAATGCCTTATAACCAACACTTCCATAGAAAGTATCATCTTTGGTTATAACACACCAATTACATCCTGGAAAGACATGTTCTTTAACTAATTTTTCTAAATAAGTATTTAACTCTTCTTCCATAGCGATCACATCTTCATTTTAACATATATTTGATAAAATAAAAATATTAAGATATAATTTAACTGGTGGGAAGATGAAAACAATTAAAGACGATGTGGTATCAGAATTAGTCATTAAAAAATCTAAATTTATTTGTCATTTATATTATGTTAAAACACTTGATGAAATAAAAAAATTACTTCAACAAACCCAAAACGACTATAAAGACGCTACCCATAACTGCTATGCATATATCTTAAATGGTGACAAACGAATGAGTGATGATGGTGAACCTAGTGGTACAGCAGGTATACCTATTTTAAATATACTTGAAGTTAATAACTTAAATCATGTTTTAGCGGTTGTTACCCGCTACTTTGGTGGTATTAAATTAGGGGCAAATGGCCTTGTTAGAGCATATGCTAAAAGCGTTAATGATGCTTTAAATCAAACATCAATTGTAAATTTAATAAATGGTATTGAAATAAAAATAACATTTAAATATGATGATATAAAACAGATTGATTATCTACTTAAAGACTATCAAATTACCAATAAAGAATATCATGATTTAGTAACTTATCAACTTATCGCTCCTTTAAGTAATAATATTTCAATACTTTTAAAAGATTACTTAATAACATATGAAGAAGGTAATAGTATCTTAATAAAAGAAGACTAAAATTAGTCTTCTTTTTCTTCATCATCGATTGTATCAGTACTATCAGTAGGTGCTTCAACTTCTTCTTTTATTTCTTCCTTTTCTTCTTTTGGTTCAACAGGATCTACTTTTTCCTCTTTTGGCATTTCAACATTTTCCTCTTTTGGTAATTCGGTAACTTCTTTTACTTCAGTATTAACCTCTGGTTTCTTTTCTTCTACTTTAGTTACAACTTTTTGACTAGTAGTCTTTTTAGCGTTAATATCTTCATAAATGACGATTGTAACATTACGTCCATCTGGCGTATTACATGTATACATAACTAAAGAAGCATTGATATCTTTAACATCTCTTCCATCTTTAGTAACTAGATGATCACCATAATTATATCCATTAATTACTTCAACGACTTTAAATGTTCGAAGATAATAACTACCATTACTTTTCTTTAACTTAATATAAGCTTTAGAACCAACTTTTTGACTTTTAATAATATTAAATCCTTGATCATTATGATCACCAATTAAATAGACACTACCATATCTAAAATAAGCAGCACTATCACTTCGATCGACAATGTTTTGAATATTACGATCATAAAGACTAGTATTATAAAGCGCTACTGAATATAAAGATGGAAAATATAATCTTCCAGCACTACCTATTTTATCATTACGTTTAAGAATCTTTTGTTCTAATGAAAGAGATATTTTACTAGCTATATTATTGGTACTTTTTAAGGTAACTGGTTCCTCTTCCGTTTTAGGTAATTCTTCTTGTTCGATATCTTGATTATAATAAGATTCAAGGAATGTTTTATAGTCAAAAGAATTAAGATATTCACGTTGAATAGAGAAAGTTTCACTCAATATATGACTAGCACTAACACTATTTTTAACCCCTACTTTTAATTGTGAATCAACATTGATAAAAGGTAATAAAAGAAAAATAGTTAAAGGAAATAAAACTCCAACCTTAAAATTCATTCCTTTAACATGACTTTTTTTGATATGCATATTAACCCCCACCTTTTATGCATAACAATTTCTTTGTTATTGGTTGGTTATAATAGCACAAAACATTTTAAAAGTCAAAATAAAAAAAGAGTTATTAAAACTCTTATTTTCCAGATATTTGTTTAGCAACTTCTTCAGCAAAATTTTCTTCTCTTTTTTGCATTCCTTCGCCAACTTCAAATCTGATCATATTAGTGATAGAACCACCATTATTAGCTACATATTTAGCAACAGTCTCTTTATTCTCAGATTTAATAAAGATTTGATTTTCTAAACATACTTCTTCATAGTATTTATTTACTTTACCAACTAATATTTGATCAATCTTGTCAGCAGGTTTACCTTCATTTAGAAGTTGTTCACGCATAATGTTCTTTTCTTTATCTAAAACATCAGTTGGAACATCACTTGCTTTAACATAAGTTGGACGCATAGCAGCAGCATGCATTGATACATCTTTAGCAACTTCATATGATGCACCTTTAACAATTGATAAAACGGCAATCTTACCACCCATATGAATATAATCACCAAATACTTCATCAGCTTCTTTTTCAACTTTTTCATATCTTCTTAAGCTTAACTTTTCACCAATTGTAGCTGTTTTACTAATAATTAAATCATTAACTGTACCATCCGCTACAGGAGCATTTAATACATCTTCTAATGAATGTACATCATTAGCAATAATAGCATCAAGGATACTTTCAACTAATCCTTGGAATTCAGCATTCTTTGCGACAAAATCGGTTTCAGAGTTAACCTCAACAATAGCCGCAACGTCGCCATCAATTTTAATAGCAGCGATACCTTCAGCAGCAATACGATCAGCTTTTTTAGCAGCTTTAGAGATACCTTTTTCTCTTAACCAATCAATAGCTGCATCAATTGAAGCATCAGTTGCTTCTAGAGCTTTCTTACAATCAAGCATTCCAGCTCCTGTCTTTTCTCTTAATTCTTTAACTAAACTTGCAGTTACCATATAATATCCTCCTTTTTATAAAATAAGGATGAAATAAATCATCCTTAAGTTTCTATTTTAAAGCTTCAACTAGTTCAGCTTTTTTCATTGTTGAATATCCTTTAATTTCTTTATTCTTTGCCATTTCACGAAGTTCAGAAACAGTCATCTTGTTCAAGTCAGTATCGACTTCGGCTTTTTTAACTTCAACTGTCTTTGCTTCTTCTGGCTTTTCTTCTTTAGGATCTTCTTTTACTTCTTTTTCGACTTTATTGAATGATTTTTTAAAATTTTTCTTATCAAAAGGCTTCTTATCAAAAGGTTTCTTATCTTCTTTACGATGAACTGACTCGACAGCTCTCTTCATAATATCATTACCATTTTCATCAGCTTTACCACTATAATCAGTGATATGACCACCATTTGCTTCAATTATAGCGTTATTCATAACACCAATAATTAATTTAACTGCACGAATGGCATCGTCGTTAGCAGGAATTACATAATCGACCATATCTGGATCACAGTTAGTATCAACAATACCAAATACAGGAATATTTAATTTACGTGCTTCACGGATAGCAATCTCTTCTTTTGATGGATCAACGATAAACATAGCTTGTGGTAATTTTTCCATATTACGAATACCACATAAAATTTTATTTAACTTTTCATATTCTTTCTTTAAGCCAACTACTTCTTTTTTAGGTAACAAATCAAAAGTACCATCAGCTTCCATCTTTTCGATTTCTTCTAGACGTTTAACTCTCTTACGAATAGTTCTAAAGTTAGTTAAGGTACCACCTAACCATCTTTCAGTTACATAATAAGATTCACTCTTAAGAGCTTCTTCTTTTGTAGCTTCTTGAGCTTGTTTTCTAGTACCTACAAAGATAACCTTTCCACCATTTTTAGCTATTTCAGATAAAGCAGCATATGCTTCTTCAATCTTTTTAGCAGTCTTTTGTAAATCAATAATATAAATATCATCTCTTGAAGTAAAAATGTATTCTTTCATTTTTGGATTCCATCTTTTTGTTTGATGACCAAAATGAACACCAGCTTCTAATAATAAATTCATTGACACAACGGCCATAAAAACCCTTCCTTTCGTTATTTCTTCCATCTACATCAACTTTAAACATCACCATACGGCACTAGACATTTAAATCCATAAATGTGTTTTTTAAAAAAGCCATTAATATTATAACATATTCCATCTAAATTGAAAGCCTTTTTTATTATTTTAATGAAAAAAGAAATAAATGTTTCTTTTTACCAACGATCACATGTTAAATTATATTTTTTACATAAAGCTTCATCTAATAAAGTAGGTGGTTCTGGAGAAGTTCCACAAGCTCCATAGACACTATAAGAATTCTTAAAAAGATTATAAATTTGTTGAAGCTCGTTTTTTAATCCATCGCTTAAATTTTTAAATAATTTTTCATTTTCATAATAAACATCAAGTCCTTCAAATTCATATTTAAATTTATGATCAGAAAAACTATAACTAAAATCTGTAACACCACGAATTTTCTTTTTAGATATTGTCTTTAAAGCTGCAGATGTGGCTTCTTCTTTACTAGCATCATATTTTATTTGACTTTCTTTATTTTCATATTCACTAAAAGCTACACAGCCCTCATAATCAGAAGCGTTTTCACATAAAGATATATTCTTTTTGTCTACTTTATTAGGAAATAGTGTTTCTAAATTAGTAGGAAAAAATTTATAGCCACAATAAGTACCATAATACATTTCTTGAACTAAAATATTTTCATTTAAATTAATTTTAGATAATGTCGATGTAATTTTAGGTGTATTTTCAGTTGGTTTATTACTAGTATTTGAATTACTAGTAGTAGGCTTTGATGTATCCTCTTTCTTCCAAAGTGCTTTTAGAGTCATATTTTGTTTAACCTTTGAAGAAAAGTCATACTTTTGACCATTCAATTGCCATTCGACAAAGGTATAACCTTTCTTCGTCGGTTTAGTAGGCTCTTTTAACGCTTCATTTTCTTTTACCGTAACAGCTGAAATGGCACTTCCACCATCAGTGTCAAACTTAACTATATAAGAAACACTTTGATTTGATGATTCATCTTTTTCATCAACTATTTCATCTTCATTAAGATATTCTTCAAAATTAACATATACTTCAACTTCATCAGTATATTTAGAATGCTCTTTTACATAATCGGATAGATCTTTATCGTCTAACGTTTTATCATCACTTGTTATTTCAAGACTCTTAAAACCTATCTTGTTATCTCGGGCGACATCACATAAAGTGACTAAAACATCTTCAATACTTTTACCTTTAAAATCTAAATCTTTATAAATATCTTTGGCATCATCATTAACCAGTTCATAATCGATAATTTCATTATCAACGCCACCACAAAGAGATGAATTACCTTTTTCATCTTCACACATTTCATAAGTCCTCTTGAAGGTTAATTTAACTAAAGGATTAATCTTAACATACATTGTATATGTTTCTTCCTTATGATTCTTGGATGACTCTTTTTTGTTACTATTATTTTTACTTATTAAAATATATGTAGATAGTCCACCAATTAAAATGGCAACTATTACTAAAATTATTATAATATTTTTCTTTTTCATATGAAAACTCCTCCACAAATTTAATATATACTAATTTATTTGAAATAATATATACTGTTTACTCGTCCTGAACATCCTGAACATTTTGATGTAATACCAATAAATAACATGTTATTATATATTTTCATTCCTTCCGCTTCTTGACTCTTTAATTTAGGATTAAAGATATAGGTATATTGTAATTCACCAGCAAAGTTATAGACTTCTATATATAATTTTGTACCTAAATAACCTCGGTATTGATAATAATAACCATTGCTGACAACTTCTCCTTGACGGGAATAATTCTTACCATCACTCGATTTATTTTGTAATGTAAAGTTATAAAGAAGTGTCAATTTACCCTTACGGAAATCAGTCGCATTATAAATAAAGACATCACGATTAGAACGGACAACAGCTAAATTTTCATTCCAGTTAAAAGTAATTTCTGGATTTAAATAATCAATACCATTATTCTTAATTTTTATCATTCGAGTTGGTTTATATGAAGATGATTTATTATTACGTTTAAATTTAACTTGAACTAGGGACTTATGTCTACCCCATGATACGCCAGAAGAATCTTTAGCGACATAGCCATTACCATTGGTCCATATATAATTAGTATTTAAATCTAAATCAAAAGTTTGTCCATGACCACTGTTATTTAAATACATATATGTTCGTTTTGACGATGATGGTTTACTAATTTCCGATTTAGGGATTTTAACAATAATGGTACGCATTGTATCTTTTTTAAGCTTTGAAGTAACTTTCGTACTTCGCTTTATATTAGAATTTGTTACTAAAGAAGTATATATAACTTCATTACTCTTACCAATATTAGCAATCGCAAAATTTTGCATTGCCCGATTATTTATGGTTCCCGCATCATATATTTTAAAATTACGGTAATATGGAGTTAACTGTTGTTTACGAACATCTATTAATGACTCATTATTAACAACCGCTACTCTAACACTACGACTAATACTAGTTGATGATACTTTAGCAGTAATAATAGCACTACCGATACCGTGACCTGTAACTTTACCACTATTATTAACCGATGCAACAGCAGGATTACTAGATGACCATTCAATATTATGTAATGTCGCACTTGTTGGAATAACGGTAGCGATTAAATCATATGAAGCATTTTTTACTAATTGTAGATTGGTCTTACTTATATAAACTAATTCGGGACTTATTTCGCCAGGTAAAACAGTCAATAGATTAGTAACATGATAACTACCATCACTTGTTTCTAAATCGATTGTTGCTATACCAGGTGATAAAGCTGTAATGAGACCATTTTGATCAATCGATACAATATCCGTATTGGAAGTTGTATAGTTAATACGAATATTATCTTTATTTATACTAGTAACAGAAGCATCTAATTGAACAGTTTGTCCAACTAACATAACTGGCTTATAATTCTTTAAATAGGAATCCGCTATCTCTTTTGGTATAACCTTATTCTTGCTGACATTGACAATTATCGACGAAGACTGATGTGAATCACTACTGACAGCGACAATCGTCGACACTCCTTCTTTTAAGGCTTTAATCTTACCATTTTCATCAACTTCAGCAACCTTGGAATTACTACTTGAATAACTAACTTCTTGATTAGTCGCATTAGCTGGGCTAATCACAGGAGTTAATATATAGCTCTCGTTGGTATCTAAATTAAGTTCTTCTTCTTGAAGTTTAAAGGAAGATACGCTTACACGATTACCTATAACACGAAGCATCATTGACACTTGTACTGAACCATCAGGAGATGCGACATTAATATTACATAAACCTTGTTTTAACGCCGTTATTAAACCGTTACTATCGACTTTCGCAATCGAATTATCAGTACTAGCATAAACTAAATTTTTATCAGTAGCGTTAAGAGGGACAATAGTTGGACTGATTTTTCTAACATCACCAATATACATATCTAGATTATTAGTGTTTAAACTAATACTTTCAATGGGAATGGTATCTACTTCATCCTCATCGGTAGCCTCTTCACTATCGATTTCATCTTCAGGTATTACTTCACCATTTACTTTGACATTGATGGAAGCTGATAATCCAGTATATTTATCCGTGGCTGTGATAATAGCATTTCCAGCTTGATATGCTGTAATACGTCCGTTATCGACAACTTTTACAACGTTATTATCACTACTTTTCCAATCTAAATTACTTTTGACAGTACGATCATTATTTAAAATAGGTACTAATTGACCAGTCTCTTTCGGTTCTATTTCAATTTCATCATCCTCAAAAATAATAGAATAAACAGTAAAGTTCGAAACACGGACATTTATTTTCTTTTTATATAAATGGAATCGTGAATAGACATAAATGGTTGTCTCACCAGAATTATGTGCAGATATAACACCGTCTTTATCAACGGTAACAACTTTCTTATCAATGACTTCCCATTTTAATTTATCATTACCATAAGAAGCAAAAGCATCAATTTTATATGTTCCATTAATTTTAATATTAATATTATCATCATGTAAAAGAAAACGATCTTTTTTACTTATAAAATAAAAAGCTAGGACAAATAGTATCCCTAGCATAATGTAAGCAAGATAAACTAGGGTTCTATGAATAAATGCATTACGAACATTAACATCATTTAATTTCATCTATTCATCCCCAATCCCTTTATCTACTTTTTGAACCTATTGAATCCTCCTCAACGTTCAATTTTTGTTCTTCAATCATATATTGTTTAACTTTAAGTTCTTGTTCTAACAAAGTAATTTTTTTTAATAATAAATCGATATAGCGATCCCCTAAAAATTTACGATAACGATAATTGACAATATCTCGATATCTTGTAATATCACTTAAGACTTCATTAAGTGATCCACCATTTTCACCATCAGTTTCAATAAATTCGAGAAGAAACTGTAAATATAACTCCAGCTTACGTTTTATCTTCTTTTTAAGTATTATTTCAATAAAAGATTTTTTGATAATAACTAACTTATTAACAATAATGCCATCATAGACAAAAGAGTTTTTAGGCGTAATATCAAAACCTGATAATGCTTTAAAATTATTACTCAAGGTGTCTTTATATACCATGTTACGAGCAATATCATAATGATTATATGCCATACTAATCATCTCTTTCTAATAAGTCAGGTCTTCTTTCTTTAGTTCTTTTTATTTGTTCTTCTAAACGCCATTTACGGATATTTTCATGATGTCCACTTAATAATACGTCAGGAACTTTCATTCCTCTAAAATCAGCAGGACGTGTATATACTGGATAATCAAGAAGATTATCATTAAAAGATTCCTCATTTGATGAATCATCCGCTATAACACCATCTAAAAGACGAATAACACTATCACAAATAGCCATCGCTGGAATTTCACCACCAGTTAAAACAAAATCACCAATGCTAATCTCCATATCGGCTAAAGATCTAATTCTCTCATCAAAACCTTCATAATGGCCACAGATAAAAATAAGATGTTTTTCTTCTTTTAAAGTATAAGCTTTTTCCTGTTTATAGGTTTCACCTTGTGGTGTAAGTAAGATAACTTTACTATCAGGAGTCCTTAAATCAGCTACAGCATCAAAAAGAGGTTGTGGCATTAAAACCATTCCCGGTCCACCGCCAAAGCCATAGTCATCAACTTTTTGATGGGGATCAGTTGAATAATCGCGAAAATTATGAATTTTAACAACAACTTTACCCATTTCAATAGCGCGCTTAATAATTGACTCATTCAAAAAGCCATCAAACATACTTGGAAATAAAGTTAAAATATCAATCTTCATTGAGAAGTCCCTTCATATAATTAATATCTAAACGTTTATTATCTAAATCGACACTTTTGATAAATTCATCAATATTAGGAATTAAATGTTTACTTCCATTTTTAACAACTAAAATATCGTGAGCATTAGTCTTCATAATAGAATTAACTTTACCGATATGACGATCTAGACAATAGACATCTAAACCAATTAAATCTTCATCTAAATAACCATCATAGACAAGATCAGCACGATTGACATAGACAGGTTCACCTTTATAGATAATTACATCATCAATATAATTACAACCATCAAAAGTAACCATATCATAATTTTTATGAATACGATGGGAAGCAACTACTTCTTTAGCGTGTTTTTTACCAATATAAAATGGCATTCCTACCTTAAAAGCACTATCCTTAAACTTGAAATCGCTACTAATTCTGATTTCGCCTTTTAAACCATGAGTATTTGTAACATCACCAATATATATATAATCCATAACTCACCTACTTAGCTCATACATCATTATACTAGCAGCCACCCCAACATTTAAGCTTTCACACTGTTCGCGCATCGGAATATATCCATAGGCATCACACATCGCTAAAATATCACTACTAACTCCCTGTCCTTCATTCCCCATTACTAAAGCTATCTTATCGTGATTTTTAAATTTGGTAATCTCTTCACCACCATCAACACGTGTACCGATAACATAATAATTAGGTTTAATCTCCCTTATTAACTCTTTTAAATCCATACTAAAAATATTAATATGAAATAATAAACCTTGCGTAGCGCGAATAACTTTACTACTATATAAATCCGTCGTTTTTAATCCTAAAATAATAGAATCAAAACCAAAAGCTACAGCGCTTCGAATAATTGTTCCTAAATTACCAGGATCTTGAATATCATCTAACAATAAAAGACGATTTTGTAAATCCTTTTTTTCTTTTTTATGGCATATTCCCATTACCGGTTGATAATTATCTAACGCACTTAAATAACGCATAACCTTATCAGTTACATAAATATCATTTTTAGATAATGAAAAGGTCGTTCCCTCTAATAAGATAATGGAATCTAAATAACCACTTATATATGCTTCTTTAACTAGATGTTCACCCTCAACAAGAAACATATTCATCTCATCACGATACTTCTTTTGATGTAATTTTTTGATATCTTTAATACGTTTATTATCAATTGAACTATACGTCATAAGATTCACCTAATAATATTTTAACACAATTATGATAAAATTAATAAACAAATTAACCAAAAATGAAAAAAGTCCGAAGACTTTTAACAATTATTCACGATATTCAAATTCATAATCTAATATTCTTACAGTATCACCATTTTGAATACCCATTTCTTTTAATTTATCATCGATGCCAAGCTTACGTAATTTATCAGAAAAGCGACGGAAAGCTTCATCTGAAACAAACCACGTCATCTTATAGATCTTTTCAATTTCAGCTCCACGGACAACATAGACACCATCTTCAATCGTTATAGTAAAAGGTTGTTCGGCTTTAAAACGATATAGAATATGACTTTCAAAATGTTCTTCATCATATAATGGACTTTTAGGAATCGTATCTAATAAATCAGCTAAAGCATCGATTACTTTATCTAAACCGATATTATCTTGAGCAGATACTTCATAGATAGGTAAGTCTACCTTCTTTTTAAATTCTTTTAAATTATCTTTCGCACCATCTAAATCCATCTTATTTGCAATAATAATTTGTGGTTTATCTAATAGTTTGTTATTAAACTTTTCTAACTCTTTATTAATCGTTACATAATCATCATATGGGTCTCTTCCTTCCGCACTTCCCATATCGATAACATGAGCAATGACACGTGTCCTTTCGATATGTTTAAGGAAACGGTCACCTAAACCTTCGCCTTCAGAAGCACCTTCAATCAATCCCGGAAGATCCGCTACTACATAAGAACGATTATCTTTAGCTTTAACGACACCTAAAATAGGTCTTAATGTCGTAAAATGATAGGCAGCTATTTTAGGTTTAGCGGCTGATATTTTACTGATAAGTGTACTTTTACCAACGCTAGGTAACCCGACAAGTCCAACATCCGCTAAAAGTTTTAATTCAACTTTAACCTTTTTTTCTTCACCCGGTTCACCATTTTCTGCATAATTAGGAGCTTTATTAGATTGGGTAGCAAAAGCCATATTACCACGTCCACCACGACCACCATAGGCGACGATAACTTCTTCATCATGTTTGGTAATATCCGCTAAAACAAAATTAGTCTCCAAATCTGTAACGACGGTTCCCAAAGGTACTTTGATAATTAAATCATCCGCATTAGCACCCTGTTTAGCTTTACCTTCACCATGATGACCATTTTTAGCGCGATAGATTTTACTATAACGTAAATCGATTAACGTATTTAAACCTTCATCACCCTTAAAGACAATATTGCCACCATGGCCACCATTACCACCATATGGTCCACCCATTTCAAGATATTTTTCACGGCGAAAAGCCATACAGCCATTTCCCCCATTTCCGGCAATTAATTTAATAGTGACTTCATCAACAAACATATCATCACCTCTTATTCATTATATCAAAAAAATAGTTAAGACACTAGTAAAAAAGAACTCAAATGAGTTCTTAGATACAAATTTATTAATTATCTAAAACACGACTAATTTTTTCAAGAATAGTCTTTTCTGGGAAAGGTTTTTCTATCATATCAATAACATTATAAGTGAAGGCGCGATTAATAGTCTCTTTCGTCGTATCACCACTAATAATGATAACAGGCACTTCACTATTTATTTCCTTTAGGTGATCTAAAACAGCAAAGCCATCAACACCAGGCATCATAAGATCCAAAAGAAGGGCATCAATCTTTTCACTATCTAAAACATTAATAGCTTCTTCACCACCACTAGCCATTAAAACATTATAAGTCATTGAACAAATTTTATCAATGTAATTACGGATAACACTAGAATCATCAACAACAAGAATTTTCTTACGATTTTCTTGTGGAACTGAAGGTTTTAAAACTTCTACTTCTTCCGCCATAGCTTCATTAAATAAAGTATTGATATTACCCTTTAAAATACGAAGTTGTAAAGCTGTCTCATCATTACAGCTACTGATACTATCATCAAATGTTTTATTAATTTTTTCTAGTAATTCATTCATAATTTTCTCCTTTACTCATCAATATATTCTTTTAAGAAACGAATAACACGATCTACTTCAGTCATTAAACTAGCATAATTATCATTAACATAATTAATGTTATTAGCTTTACTTGCCATCTCATGATTATATGATAGTTCAGCTAACTTATTTAAACCCAAATATTTAGCATCACTCTTCATCGCATGCACTAAAATAGCATAGTTTTGCATATCTTTAGCTTCTTTGTACTGTTTAATTAATGCGAGACGCGAATCAGTTTCTTTTATAAAATCAGTAATTGTTTCATCAATTGTCGCCATATCACCTAATAGACTCAAACTAGCATCGACATCCATACCATTCTTTTTAAGAATATTTTCATCACGAACAGATTGCATTGGAACATCTTCAACTTTGACCTCTTCACTACCCTCTTCTAAATATTTACGAAGAGTATCTTCTAACTCTTTCTTATCGATTGGTTTAGATATATAACCATCAAAGCCACTAGCTAA
>CANRPL010000017.1 GCA_947632495.1 uncultured Bacilli bacterium | reverse complement strand
TGGTTTACAAATTACATTTTAACAGATTTATCGCTTTATTTGTATATTTGGGGTCTCACATCAATTGTAACACTACAAGTAAAATAAGTTATACTTCTTTTATTGTCTTGAAATTTTTAGCTATAAATGATAAGATTATTGTGTATATATAGTAGAGGTGTATATATGAGAATAAAAAGGGTTGAAGAAGAGCTAAAACGCCTCAATGGTATTTTAGCATCCAAAAATATTAATTTTCAGAATAAAATAGATTCTCTTGATAAATGTCGCGAGATAGAAGCTATCTTATCTACTTATCCAGAAGAACCATTAAAAGGATTGGCATCTATTGATTTAGATGAATTAACAGCCTTACTATCTTATTTCTCTAAAGAGAAGTATAGTGATTCTGATGTAAAATTAAAAAAGTATTGGTTTTTAGAAGCTTGTTCCAACCCAGCTCTTAAAGATACACCACGCTACCAAGATGCTCAAAAAATGTTCGTCACTTTAGCTGATACATTGCAAGAGTTTTTAGATACAAACAAAGATATAGTTATTGATGAAAATCAAATGCGTAACAATTTGTCATTAGTTAAGCAATTAACTAGTTTATTAAAGAAAGATGAACTAGTATCTAACTTTATTATGTATGTCCCTATATTATCACCTTGTGAAACATTGATTGCGGATGATATTTATAATTTCTTTATTGTTTTAGCTAATCGTAATATTGAATTATTAAGAAATCGTCTACTTAATCCTTATGTTCATATATCAGGAGAGTGGCGTAATTATATAAGTAGTGTTATCCACCATTATATTGATCCTAATATGCCTAGCGGCAATTATGCTGATTTACGCTTTTTAATTGATAACATTAGTGTTGATTATGATAATATTATTGATTTATATCCTAATCGTGTTAGGGAAATAATATCAACGATATGGGATGAAGAAAAGGTTACTGATACGATTAACCATCTAATGATTCCCGTTACTATTTTAAAAGGCCGACGCCAAGGATTAGAAATTGAATTAAGTAAAGATGATATTGCAACTCTAGCTACTTTTTTACAAGATTTAGTTGATGAAGAACAAAAAATAAGAAAGAGTGATATCATTAATAGTCAGTCACGAGAGGCTCGACTAATTGATAAAATTCGTAGTTTGGAATTAACATTAGGTAAAGTTGAGGGTAAATTAAGTGGCTTTATTGAAATTGATGATTTTTATAATATTATTGAACTAGTTAAGGAAAACAATCAACCTTTTGAAGTAATTAAAAATGTTATTAGTGTCTTAAATGATGGTAATATTAATGCCTCTGGTGATGTTCAAGAAGTTAAACAAATAACTTATGTTACTCCTACAGGTTATGTAAAGAAAGAGGAACCGGTTGCTTCTAGTCCTCTTACGCTATATGAAAATCGCTTTGAAAGATTATTATCAGATTATGGTTATAATAGTCAAGAATTTCCTAGTAAACTATTAGAGGTATTAAAAAATACAACTACTTATGATGAAATTCAAGAAATAGCGCGTTTTATTGATAGTAGATTAGAGTTACATTTTATTAAACCACCAGTATCTTTCGATAACACTAATTTAGGACAAAAAATTAAAGATATTTGTTATAGTCGTATTTTCTTGTTATTTGCTTACTCTAATCCTAATATTTTAAATAGCTTAATTGATATAGCTCATGAATGCTCTATTTCACTACGTGATATATTTGCTATACCAAAGGTATTTGTAAGTGTTAATGATGAGGGAACTTATGAATTCTTTATGCAAAATATTCGTTTAATAAAGGATAACTATCCCGATATTTTACATAAATTAGTTAGACGTTGCCCAACTGTTTTGGGTGTTGATAGTGAGTTATTTAGACGTAATATTGCTATTACAGAAGCTTATGGCATGAGTATTAAAGTTGATTCAACAGGAGCTTTCCCATCACCTCGTTCTTTAGCATGTAATGATTTTGAGTTCGTTATGGATCGTTATATTGAAGTTGGCGAGTACGATTATATTGAACGCTTTAGAAGTCAGTTGGAAACTAATTATATGATTGCTTTGCGTTTCCGCTATTTGCAAGCTAAAGGCGTTGATATTCGTCTACAAAATTATGTTGATTTTTCATTTGACTTTAATATGTTGATAAACGATTATTTAGTTAATGCTAGTATTGAGAATGTTCTTGTAGCGCTTGATACACCGGAGATTAAATGGCTCGATAGTATTAATGAAGAAACAGATCCACTCAAGAAAAATATTCAGTATCTTATTAAAGGTATATACATATCTCGTCTTAAAGTTTTAAAATATTATAGTGCTATGGTTATAAACAATTATGTTAATAAAAAGGAAGCATTATTATATAGTATGGTTAAAGATAGTTTTCTTACCAAAGAAGAGTTTGAAACTTTGAAAAGCATCGTTTATCATGATGGAGGTATGTAAAATATGGACTATTTATTAGAGTGTGGCGTAAGTGAAGAGGTCTTAAATAAGATTACTGTTAATAATTCTGAACTTATTCTTACAGAAGCCGAATGGAATATTGAACGAGTTGTTTCATCAATTGAATATTTACGTGAGATTGGTATTGAAAATATCGATAAGATACTAATTAATCGTTTTGATCTTGTTTTAAGAGGTCGTGAAGTTTTAATGGAAACAACAAGCAAATTAGATGTTCATGATTTAGTTAGTAAGATAAATGATGATATCAAATATGCTTATTATTTTGATTTATATTAAGGGGATTACCCCTTTTTTGTTGTAAATTTTTTGTTATTAGTGTATTATTATAATAGAGAATATAGAGGGGATAATATGAATAAAAGTTATGATGTCTACGCTTTTGCAATTGAAACATTAAATGACGTTTTAGATTCTATTATTGTATGTCAAAAAAAGCTAATTGACGGTTATCAAAGTGAAATAGACGCCATTAAAAATGACGCTTCATTAGACGAAACAACTCGTCAGAATAAGCTTAATAACTATTTGACTTCAATTGAAAGAAATCATAATTTACTTAAGGAAAATAATCGTATTATCAATGCAATGAGTGATGATGCTGAAACATTAAGTAGTAATATGCAGGCTATTTTTTCTTTGCCTACTAATCTATCCCAAGAAAACGAAGATTTATCATCTAAAGCTCGTGAATTAAAAAAAGAGATAGAGTCACAAGTTGATAAGCTTTTAAGTGTTATAACATCAGCTCGTGAGGTAATTAATCATAAGGATGATGCTAATAGTGATGCTAGCAGAATATTAGAAATAGAGTGTCATAAGTTACATCGACTAACAGATGAAGTTGATGGTATGCTCGATGGTATTACTTTTGATGCTGAGGGTACAAGTGATCCTAGTGTCAAAGAAGCTATCTATCAAATAGCGCATGATGAACAAGAACGTGCTAAAGAGATTAGTGAAATAGCTTTAGGGGTTATCAATAGTAATATCAGTGATTTTATTAGGTTGAGAAAATTGAGAGTTTTTTATGCCGCTTTAGAAGAAGAATATAATAAGATACTTGAACAACAAGCTTATGTTAATCGTACTGTTATGGAATTAAGCGCTAAAAATATTACAAGTTTAGATAGGATAGTACTAGTTCTTCTTCAAGAAGTAATTGAAGAAGAGGAACGACGTGTTGGTAGTTCTCTTAAGAAATTTGCTACATTAGTGGCCGAAGAAGATAAAAATAATGAAGCTGAAATCGATGCTTATAATGAAAAGATAAGAGAAGTATTAGAAAATTTAGTTAGTGGCAAGAAAGATATTAAAGAAATTGTAAGTGAGTTAACTAAACAAGTTGAATCAGATGATGACCTAGGTTATAGTAATGCTCATATGTTAGAACAAAAAGAAGAGGAAAAAAAGCATGATTCAAGTGAGTATAAAAAGCACTGTACACTTTTAAATAAAAGTTTTTGGGAAGCGCGCAGTAAGGCTGCTAATGAAAATATTAAGTATCCAAGTGCTTTATATGAACAAAAGGTTAAAGAATATCAAAATGATTTCTTAATTACTAACTATAATATTAGTTTAGAAGAAATAGAAGATGCTATTACGGAATATAAAGAAAAATATGCTGAAGACGTTTATATGGATGAATTATATAATAAAGCTTTAACTCAATTACGCCAAGAATCATCTGCCTCTATTCAAGAATTATGTGAAGAAAAAGGTGGCTTAAGCTATATTGATAAACGTGTCTTTAAACTATTAGAGTTTGATTTAGAAGATACGATTCGCGCTATTAAGGGTGTCAAGGAAGAAGAAAATATTGATGATTCTGTAGCGGTAAGTGAATATCGACGTTCTTTAAAGATTAGTAAATTGATTGACCATCGTGATATTATTGAGCATCAACTTGATTTACTTCGTAAAAGAGAGATACGCTTACAAAAGGAAGAATATTAAGAGGGGATAATATGAATGATGAAAATAATATCTATGATTATGTCATCTCACAGATAAATCAGCTACTAAAACGAGGAATAGATTATTATGATCTAAAGGATTTAGATAAACAAAATAAATTAATTACCATATATGATTATATCAATAATGATTCAGATGCTGAAATTGTGATTGAAACACCTCTTAAAAAGAAAAAGACTTATCCTATTTCAGGTATGTCAACTGGTGTCCGCCAAGCGACATCTTATTCTTCTTTTTTAGCTATGTTAAATTTAGAAGACTTTAATACGATTGATGTTAATGATCCTTCAAGTTACATGGTTACTAGTCCGCTTAAGGCAGGTACTAATATTGGTAATAGTACAATGATTAATGATAAGATGAATATTTATGATAACAATAAAAGGAATGAGTAAAATCATTCCTTTTTTAACTATATTTTATATAGAGCGCTACAGAAGCATTGTCTTTACCATTTTTTATATCTCTAAAAGCTATTCCACTAGGAATAATCTCTTCTTGTTTATGGTATACTGCTTCATTAATTAATTTATTAGCGATACTTTTACCATTATGATTATCTACAATGAACTTGATTTTATTATCAGATAGACAATCAGTAACTCCATCAGTTAAAAGTAAAAGACCATTATAACTATCATTAGGTATTGTTAAAACGGTTGGACATATTCCGTATGTATGACCGATACATTTTGTAATTAAGTTATTTTGACTGTGAAAACGTAAATCATCCTTTGATAATTTGCCTTCTTCATAGTAGAACCATACGACAGAGTCATCCTTGGTTAATTGTTTCATCCCATGCTCATTAAAGGCATAAGCTCTTGAATCTCCAATATTAGCTATTATGGTGTCTGTTTCAGTTACAATAGCGCAAGTTAAGGTTGTACCACAATAAGTTTTAGTTGCTTCTTTTAAATACAAATCATTATTAATATCGATAATGGTTTGGTGTAAATTTTGAGCTACTATTTTAGTTGAAGTAAAAGTATTTATATCTTCCTTTATAAACCAATCTTTAAGGTAATTAATGACGAAGTTTGATGCTATCTCACCACCTTGATTACCTCCAATACCATCAGCTACTGCTAGAAGTTTAATCTTTTTATTAGACGGATGTTTTAGTGTTATAACACAATCTTCATTATTACTTCTGATTAATCCGATATCGGTAATAGAAGTTAAAACATCACGCCGATGCCAAAACTTAAACATTATATCCACCCCTGAACATTGCTTTCTATACTAACATTTAATGGCCTATTTGTCAATTTTTATGTTATTTCCCAAATTAATAATGAAACATTGACTTTTTACTAATTAATTGTTAAAATAACACAACCGAGGAGTGGGAAGAATGGATACTATCAAAAATACACCATTTAGTGAAGCTGATATAGCTATGTTAGCAGCTAAACAAGAAGAATATTACAGATATTATAGTCTCGCTAAATTATATATTGATAAAGAAGATTATTCTAATGCCATTATTAATATGACTAAATATGAAGAAACAACGGGAGCAGATTGTCAAATATATATTTGTTTACTTCGAACTTTGATGGGCCTACCTACAAATCAAGTTAAGGAACCATCAGATTTAGTTGTAAGAACTAAAATGGGTAAAAGAGTTTTAACTAATTATCGTATGTTTATTCAAGCTGTTAATATTCAAGATTATGATAAAGCTCAACAACATTTAGCAATTTGTATTAAACTATTAAATATTAATAAGTATCGTTTTGATTTAACGTACTTAATGAAATTAGTTTTAAAAATAAAGGAAATGTTTAAACAGGATAACATCAAAGAGGAAGTAGCTTCGTTAAAATCATACGTCATGACAAGTAAGAATTTAGGACGTAACTATCTATTATTAAAAAAATTACATGAATTAGAACCAAATAATGTTGATACTTTAATTCTTTTAACTGAATTATTAATTGTATTTGAGAATTATACAGAGGCTAGATCTTATGTTGAAGCTGCTTTAAGATTAAGACCTGATAATGTTAGATTGCAACATAATTTAGCGATTATCAATGAGAAAAATAAGACAGCTAGTGATTTTATTCGTGAAACACGAATTGATAATCAAATTGATAGTTTTTTAGCTGAAGGTAAAAATCAAAGAGCTATCAAAGTAGCAGAAAAGGCCTTTGAAGATACGGGTAATTATGATTTTATTTATCGTATTGGAATTATTTTATATACGATGCAAGAATATGCTCAAGCTAAAAATTTTTTTATGCGATATGTAAATAGTGGTAAGCATATTTATCTAAAACAAGTATACTATTATTTGTTCTATATAAATCGCCTTTTAGGTGAAGATAACAATGAAGTGGCTCATCATGCTTATGCTTTATCATCTTTTGATGGTATTGTTATTACTTATCAACATTTTTATGATACCTTAAATAAGGATTGTTTCTTTAATGATCGTATGATTGATGGAATTGAAAAAGAATTATATGTTCAAGAACAATCAAAGGCACCTGAAAAAATAATAGAGTCTCCAAAAGGAGAATAAAGGGGAATAAGTTATGCGAGTAACACCATCTCAACGTTTAATTTATGTACAAATGTTAAGGGATTATTTAAATAAGTATCGTGATAAATATTCATCAGGAGCTTTAAATTATATCATTAATAACTTTTTAGCTCATGAGGATTTAAGTGGTGAAGCTGATATTATGATGCAGATATATGACTGTTTTGGATTACTTGATAAAAGTGAAAATTATTATTTAGGCTTTGCTGAAATAGTGGGGAAAAAATATGGTCTTAACTGCCGTTTTCTAGAAGTGGGTGGCGGATATTTTCCAGCTTTTTCATATCATATGGATAAGCTTCAACAGGAAGCTAATAGTTCAGGGACAATTACAGTATATGATCCAAAATTAGTTGTTACCGGACTTGGTAATGTTAGGTTAAGACATTCGTTGTTTACAGCGGAAACATCCATTTCTGAATTTGATGTATTGGTGGGTATTATGCCTTGTGATGCAACTAAAGTAATGATTAAAAAGGCGACTAAAGAACATAAAGAATTTTATATTGCTATGTGTGGTTGTATCCCTGATGATGAAGTATATAAATATAATGACTATATGATGATGAATGTGTCTCCAATTCAGTTTTGGATTGATGATGTTTATGATTTAGCACGTGAACAAGCTAAAGATGGTTTTGAAGTAACATATGAAGATAATCCATATGGTATTCCATACCCAATTATAAGTAGTCGAAAAAGATAAGCAAAATTATCTTTTTTTGGTATAATGATAAAGAGGTGTCTTATGGATAAAAAAGTTGTTTTAATAACTGGAGCTTCAAGAGGTATTGGAGCCAGTACTGCCCTTAAGTTTGCTAAAGAAGGGTATAATGTCGCTATCAATTATAAAAGTCATGATAAAGAGGCTCATAAGGTAGAGGAAGAAACAAAAAAATATGGTAGTGATACTTTATTATTAAAAGCGGATATTAGTAATGAAGAAGAAATTCAAACAATGGTCGATCAAATAGTAGATTATTATGGTCATATTGATGTATTAGTAAATAATGCCGGTATCGCTATTGATACATTGCCAGAAGATAAGATAAAAGATAATTTTATTAAAACATTAGATGTCAATTTAATCGCACCTTTTCTTCTTTCACGGGCATGTGCTAAAAAGATGCCTCAAGGTAGTTCAATCATCATGGTATCATCAACTAATGCAGTAGATACATATTATCCATATAGTCTAGATTATGATGCTTCTAAAGCAGGATTATTATCCTTAACTCATAATTTAGCGCAATTATATGCTCCAGGTATTCGGGTTAATGCTGTTTTACCAGGATGGGTAATGACAGATATGAATAAAGAGTTAGATGAAGATTATATTCAGGAAGAATGTGATAAGATTCTTTTAAATCGTTTTGCTAGCCCAGATGAGATTGCTAACGTTATTTACTTTTTAACGACAACGGATGCTAGTTATATTAATAATTCTCTTATTAGAGTAGACGGAGGCAAGAAATGTTAAATGAATTAACTTTTTCTGATCAGACAGTATCTTTAGTAGAAGAGACTGAAGAAGAGCTTAAAGATATTTTTACTAAAATAGATAAGCAAGCAAAACAAAACAGTTTAAAAGTTTTATCAGCCTTTAAAAAAAATAAAGTATCAACTAATCATTTTGATTCGACAACGGGTTATGGTTATGATGATCTTGGCCGTGAAGTAATTGAACAGGTTTTTGCTGATGTTTTAGGTGCTAAAGATGCATTGGTACGTAATCAGTTTGTTTCTGGCAGTCACGCTCTTACTGTTTGCCTATTTGCGCTTTTAAGACCTAATGATTTAATGTTAAGTATTACGGGTACACCATATGATACTTTACATGAAGTAATCGGTATTAAAAATAACCCTAGTTCTTTAGCTTCATTTGGTATAAAATACGATGAAATTGACTTAGTTGATAATGATTTTGCTTACGATGAGATTGTTACTTATTTAACTACTCATAAAGTAAAATTAATTGAGATTCAAAGATCAAAAGGATATTCAACAAGAAAGAGTATAACAATTGATAAAGTAGCTAAAGTTATTTCTAAAATAAGAAAAGTAGACAATGATGTCATCATTATGGTTGATAATTGTTATTGTGAATTAGTAAGTGATAAAGAACCTACTGAAGTAGGAGCTGATATTATGGTTGGTTCTCTTATTAAGAATTTGGGTGGCGGTATTGCTCCTAATGGAGCTTATATAGCTGGGCGTAAAGATTTAGTTGATCTATGTGGTGAAAGATTAACCTTGCCAGGTGAAGGACGTGAAGTAGGTCCTACTTTAGGTATTAATCGATCACTATTACAGGGGTTATTTCTTGCTCCTTCTGTCGTTGCTAGTAGTTTAAAAACAGCTATTTTAACGAGTAAAGTGGTAGAAAAATTAGGTTATAAGGTAGAACCAAAGTGGAATGAAGAGCGAGCTGATATTGTTCAAAATATTATTTTTGGCAATGCCGAAGATTTAATTAATTATTGTCAGGGTATTCAAATGGCTTCTCCAATTGATGCCTTTGCTAAACCAGAACCAGGAGATATGCCTGGCTATGCTGATAAGGTTATAATGGCTGCTGGTACTTTTACACAAGGATCATCAATTGAGTTATCTTGTGATGGACCATTAAGAAGTCCATTTATTGCCTATCAACAAGGTGGGCTTACTTATGAATATGGTCGTCTAGGAGTTATGATGGCTATTGAACGATTACAAAAATAAGGTTGTTAAAACCTTTTTTATTGCTTTCATAAATTCTAAATGCTATAATAGAAGACAATTTATGGATGGAAAGATATTAGATGTACAATGTTCAAATAAGGGAAATAATTAATCGTTGGGTTGATGAAGGAACCCAAAATGACTTAACAGTTGCAGAAAGCATTAAAGCCAAAATTGATCATATTTATGATTTATATGGTACTGAACAGGCCATAGATGCTATTACGATATCAATGTTACTAAGTGTTGCTTATGCTGATGCTTTTAAGCTTTATTCTTATCGCCAAAAAGAAGGTACTCTCCTAGATAGTGATGTTGAATTTCTTTCACAACTATATGATGCAGATAATTTAATTAAACTATATAGTGACGCTAGTTTATCATCTGATTTCTTATATCGTCTTCTAGATGCTAGTTATCAATTCCATAATATGGGTATGTTAGGTAAAATAATGGTTGTAAAATCATTATCAATGTCAGAAAAAAGTTGGCTTTTAAGCGAATTCCCTAATTTTCAAGAAGATTTAGATTGCTTTGATGTTGAAGTAACTATGGAAAAAGTAATTGATACTTTAGTAGCTATGCATCAGTATCAAGAAAAAGCAATGTTAATGAGTTTTCCGGAATCTATATTAATGAACGCTTTAGGTTTTATTCGTAATTTGTCTAAAATAGATCCTCATAATGGAGAATCTTTGTTATATGCGGTTGGCCGAATTGATTATATGGCATCTAAATATTTAGTTGAACAAGTACATGTTGAAGATGATATTTTAATAGATCATATCGATATATATGAAAATTATTCACTAGATGACGCTTTTAATTATTTACAATACAATCAAAACTTTCTTCATGATGCGCTCATTATGGTAGCGGCTGTTTATGTTTATCATAATTATGAATCAACTCCTATTGATGAAGATTCAATAACGGCGACAGGTAAGAGTGGATTTACTAAAAAATATTTCAAATAAAAAGACTTCAATGAAGTCTTTTTTAACTTGCTCGATATACTTTTTGTTTGCCTTTTATTTGTTTTAAAGTAAATTCTATTTTACCTGTTTTTTTGTCAGCATTGACAACTTTAGTCTCGATACAATCACCAAGTTCAATACGCGTTTGATTTTTAAGATTGATAAGACGCATGTGTTCACTATCATAGACGTATCCTTGTTCTCTTAAAATAGCCATATCAACTTTACCAGATATATAATTGTCCGTTTTAACAGCTAGACCTGACTTGCTAACATAAGCTACGTAGCAAGTAAAATGTTCACCGATATGCTGTTCCATATATTCAGCCATTTTATAGTGTCTAGCATCTCTTTCGGTTTTATCGGCTAAACGTTCTTTATAAGATATGTTTTGCCCTATTAATGTTAATTCTTGATATAGATCTTCGGTATCAATTGTTTCAATGTTACTACGCATTGTTCGGTCGATATGTTGATTGTATTTATCACCATATCTTCTAATCGGTGATGTTACTTGCATATACCAAGGTAGAGCTAAACCAAAGTGTTTAATTGTCTCATCAGGCGAGTAATATGCACGACGCATCGTTTGAAGTAGTAAATCACTATATACATTGGCAGGATCATATTTTCTTACTTGATCTAAAACTTCTTGGAAGGCTTTAGGATTCTTAATCGTTTTAGGTAAATTAAGATTTAACTGCATCATACTAATAACTTGTCTAATGGCTTTAGTATCAGGTGATGGATGAACTCTAAACACTCCTGGCATATTAAACCAATGAAAATATTCACCGCTGCATTCACCAAGAAGAATCATTGAATTTTCAATAGCTCTTTCGGCGACTCCACGTTTTTTAGGCTCAACCTCGACTGGTAAATTATTTTCATCAATAAAGTTGACTTCACTACTACCAAACTTAACATATCCTCTTTTTTGTCTTCTTCGCTCTAAAACTTCTCCCCATTCTAGAAAAAGAGCTAAATCATAAAGATAAGGTTCATATTCAGGATGTGGAATATGACGTTCAAAAATATCATTTACATCTTCATAACTCATTTTCATTTTAGAGTGGATAATTCCATCAAAACGTTGGTAATCGACTACCTCGCCATCTGGTGTAAGTTCAACAAGATACGAAAAAGTTAAACGGTCGACATCCGGGTTAAGAGAGCAGATACCATTAGTTATGTCTCTAGGTAACATTGGAATAGAAAACTTATAGGGATAAATACTTGTTCCACGTTTCCTAGCTTCTAAATCTAATGGGGTATTAACTGGTATCCAATAGTCAACATCGGCAATATGTCCAATAAAGACATAATTGCCATTAGGTTTCTTCATAATTTGAAAAGCATCATCCATATCTTTACAACCGCGTCCATCAAGGGTAAAGACATTAGCTTTGCGAAAATCAACACCATCGTTTTCTAATCTTTTTTCAATATCTTCAGCTGAAACGTGATCTCTAATGCGATGGGCCTGATGGTTAGCTTCTCTACTAAATTCTATTTCCATACCATTACTACGGACAATAGTGCATATATCGAAGGCTGGATCATCTTTGTGACCGATGTAGTCGACAATGTGTCCTTCATAAGTGCCATCTATTTTATTTAATCCTACTTTAATGACAATTCTACTTCCATCAAGGAGATCTTTTAGTTCAGTGTCAGGAACTTCAATAGGAATATCGATCGGCCAATTATAAGGAACTAATTTACCATTAATGTAGTCAAAGATTATTTCGCCTTTTGGACGTTTAAGTATTTTATCAATAATGGCGTAATTTCTATTTTCTAAATCGTTGTTAAAACGTTTAACAATGACGATATCTCCCATAATCGCGCCATTTAATGCTTCCTCGGGAATAAATAAATTATTAGTACCAACGACAACGTAAGGCTTATTTTTACTATTAATACGTAATTCGCCAATGGTTAATTCCGGTAATTTGGAAAATAACATATATTCATCATGTTCATTTAAATATAGTTGTCCATTCGTTTCAAGATTATTTAAACATAAAATAAGGGCATTAACATCATCTTCTCCAACCAAATTTAAAGCTCTTTTAATTTGGCGAAAAGTCATGTTTTTATGCCCTTTTTTTATTAACTCAATTATTCTTTTCTCTAAATCTGTCATTTCCATACTTACCCACCTCTATTTTAAATATATAATAAATTTTATATCAAAGTAAAGATAAAATTAAAAATTTAAAGCAAAAAATAAAAAGTCATATCACCCTAACATTATGATATAATAATAAAAAGTATTAGGTGATGCTTATGGATATCGATTTAAATGATTTGGAAAAACATTTTATTAAATATCAAAAACATGGTATTGTTTTAACTGGTGAAGAAGTAGATATTCTTAATGATTATGGTATTGATTATAGTAAATGTCAAAGTATTAGTGAGTTAATTAATTTAATTGAAAGGAGTAAAGATGATAGTAATTTTGATGATCTTGATTGGATAGAAGCTAATCTAGCGGAATTTAATTACTATCATAATACCAATAAATGAGCAAGAAGAAGATTAGTGTTGTTATTTTTTGTAGTATTATAAGTATTATTTTAGTTATTAGTTATTATTTTTTATCATTGGAAGTAATTGATAATTTTTTCTATAATTTGATAATTCATTTTAAAAGTAATTTTATGACAAAGTTTTTAATGATATTTACGGATTTAGGAAGTTTAATACCAACTGTTATTATGATGATAATTATGCTTTTAATAAATCGTAAAAAAGGTATCTATTTTAATATTAGTGTCATCGCAGTTATTTTGATTAATCTCATTTTAAAAAATATCTTTATGCGAGCTAGACCTCTCGATATTAATATTATTACTGAAACAGGATATGGTTTTCCTAGTGGACATGCGATGAATGCAATTGGTACATATGGCTTAATTTGTTATTTCTTATATCATGCGGATATTAAAAAGTTTTGGCGTATAACCGGTATTACTTCAGCTGTTATTTTAATGGTTATTATTCCTTTAAGTAGAGTTTATTTAGGCGTACATTATTTTACGGATATAACAATGGGCATTTGCTTATCGACGATATGGTTAATGTTTTATACAGAATATTTAAATAAGAAGATTTTTAATGATAACATTGCTTAAAACATATAGGTTTCTATATGTTTTAATTTGACAAAAAAATAATTTATGGTAAGATATTAACCGCTAAAGGGGTTGGGAGTATGCAGCAAATAAAAAGTTATCCTTATCAAAATGGCATGATAACCATACCAGCATTTTGCGCACTTACAGGTAAAAGTAAGAGTAATGTTTATGAACAAATAAAAAAGGGAAGATCACTTGATGATATTGCTTTTGGTATCGTTCCTAAAAGACATACTAATAATCGTAAACCAGTTACTTATTTTTGGAAAGGATGCCAAAGAACAGTTAGTGAGATAGCTAAAATGGAAGATATTGATTTAGCTAATTTATATCGCAAACTTAAGAATAATTCAGACATCACTCTAGTAGTTGATACGATAAAAGATAAGCAGACAAAACTATTTCCTTATCAAGGAGTGATGATGAGTCGTAAGGCTATCTTAAGACTAAACCCTGATGTATCAAAACAAAAATTATATATGTTACTACGTGATGATGAAGATTATACGGAAGAAGAGGTCTTAAATATTTTAGCATTATGTCCGAAAAAGGAATATCTTCAATATGATGGCATGAGTTTATATCGCTACTGCATATTAAAACAATATAATTATACAATTATCTACTATATACTAAAAACGAGAGGCTGCCAGATTGATGAAGCAATTAATCAGTATTTACTATTTAATCAAGATACACCTGTTAATGGACATTATTTTATTGGCAATATATTAGTTAGTCATTTCTGTTTTATGGAACGTTTATCAAGTCAATATATTATCTATTATTTAGCTCGTCATTGCACTTTAAAAGAGGCAATTATTAGGTGTATCTTTAATAGTGGTACAACATATCAAAATAAGGCTATTAGAGAAAAGCTTCGCATAATATATGAAGAATGGCTTAAGGTAAGTGATGAAGAAAGAATATCTTTAGCGTATCATTATCATTTAACACCTGCTGATTTAACTTTTATAAAGCAATGTGATGATAAAATAAAACAGGCTTTGCGTGATTATGATCTTTTATGTTTATCTTACTATTTAGATCAAGCGGAAGATGATGACCAAGTTAATCATATTTTAACTAGTCAAGAATTATCTAAAGAAGAAGCTTTAAAATTATTAGAAAAAATATATGATCAATTTATCTATGTTGGTGATGAAAAGGGTGTTGTAAAATATAAATGGCATCAACCAATAAGTGATAGGTAAGTAAAGTCTACTTTTGTAAGTAGATTTTTTTATGTAATAAGCAAAAATGTGTTATAATATTTAGAGAATACTATAGGGAGGCTTTAATGTGATTAAGTTTGATTTTGATACTTATAATGAGACATTTACTGAATGTGATTTAGAGTCTATACATAGTGATTTTTTAAAGGGAGATATTCCTAACTGGTATCGTCTAGATGAAGATAGAGATGCTATTTCAAAGTGTGCCCAAAAAGTACGCTTGCAGGCAGATGTTTTTATTGTTATTGGTATCGGTGGATCATATTTAGGAGCCCAAGCCGTTATCAATGCTTTAACTCCATATTTTCATAAGACTAAACCTGAAATAATTTTTGCTGGCACTGATTTATCTAGTGAATATCTTCAAAATTTGTTAGAGTATATCGATGATAAAAGTGTCTATATCAATGTTATATCTAAAAGCGGAACAACGTTAGAAACGCTAGCGACATTTAGTGTTTTATTCGATTATATGCAAAATAAATATGATGATTATAATGAACGTATAATCGTTACAACAAATGGAGAAGATGGTAAGCTACTAGAAATGGCTAATGAATATCATTTTCCTAAATTCTTAATATCCAAAGATACGATT
Organism: uncultured Bacilli bacterium; assembly: GCA_947632495.1. Classification (GTDB taxonomy): domain Bacteria; phylum Bacillota_I; class Bacilli_A; order RF39; family UBA660; genus UBA5578. The sequence goes on along the minus strand of CANRPL010000017.1, from coordinate 5,900 downwards.
GGGCGCTATTCTGTTTTAACGGCTGTTGGCCTATTACCGATTGCTGTTGCAGGTATTGATATCAACGCTCTTTTAAAAGGGGCACGAAAAGCTAAAGATAATTTTGATGACTGTTATAAGTACGTAAAATTACGTGATACGATGTATCAAGAAGGAAGAATAGTAGAAGCTTTTACGGTATATGAACCTAAACTAGCGTCTTTTACCGAGTGGTTAAAACAGTTATTCGCTGAATCCCAGGGCAAAGAGAATGGTGGTATTTTACCTATTTCTGTTATTAATACACGTGATTTGCATTCACTAGGTCAATATCTTCAAGAAGGTATACCAATGATTTTTTCAACAGTTATCTTTGTTAATGATGATATCAATTTAAATATTAAAGCCTATGATATGCCAATGGATAAAATAAATGAATTAGCTTTTGAGAGTGTAGCAGAAGCTAACTATCCCCATACTAAAACTAACGCTATTATCGTCGATGAATTAAATGAGGAAAATATTGGATATCTTATCTTCTTCTTCGAAATGAGTGCGATGTTAGGTTGTTCATTATTAGGTGTTAAATATGATAATCAGCCTGGTGTAAATAATTATAAAGAAGTCTTAAATAGGCAGATGTAAACGTTAATAAACGAGTATATTTTTCAAAAATATTACATTGTTGACAGATAAAATTATATATTTTATAGAAATATTACTATTAAACATTTGAAAATAAAGAAAAAAATAAAAACATAGTTTGACATTTTTTCTTTTTTTATGGCTAAAAAAACCTAATTTTGTCACTTTTGACATAAATGTCATTTGACATGGTTATATATATATGGTAGTATAGGCATTGCTTTACAAGAAAAAGGAAATTTTATAGAGGTGAGTATTGTGAAAGCAAAACGGAAAACAGTCTTCCTTAGTATATTAGCTATTCTAGACTGTTTGCTAGGTAGTGCGATTATCTATGATGTTGTAGATAGTGTTCAACATAAGAAGGATGCCCCAATCCGAACTAGTTCTAATTATGTTGTCGTCGAAGACTTCTTTGAACCAATTATCGCTGCCTATAAAGAAGATATAAAAGAAGAAAAAGAAGCTCAAAAGATTGTATATGATGGATTAACAATGGATGAATTATCAAGTAAGCTTAATCGTTCTTTAAAGAGTGATTTAAGTGGAAAAGGAAATTTAATTGCGACCTATTCATTACAAAAAAATGTTGATCCTTATGTCGCTACCGCTATTATGCTTCATGAAACAGGTTGTGAATGGGGCTGTAGTTATCTTGTTAGAGCATGTAATAATGTTGGTGGTCAAAAAGGATCAGGTTGTGGATCATATGCATATTATAAGAGTTTAGATGTGGGTATAAAAAAGTTTATTGATAATTTAGCGAATAATTATTACGCTAAAGGATTAGATACTCCGGAAAAGATGAACAAAAAGTACGCAACTAGTACAACATGGAGTAGTAAAATCAATAACTATGTCAAAAAAATAAAGAGTAACTAACTCTTTATTTTTTATTTATTACTTTTTATTTTAGCTAAACATTTAGCGTCGTTTGTAACTTGTTCATACCAAGATTCAGGCAATGTATCAGCGCTAGTCATAATATCACTATCTAGAAGATGAACTAATTTTACTTCGTCATCTTGCGCTAAAGATAATGACATAATTTGATCAGCAAAACAAATTAAGGCTGCTTTTCCCATTGGTGTTTTATCATATCCATCTGCTTGTATTTCTTTAGCCATACTAATTAAACGATTAACAATGTTAGTGTGCATTAAAGAACATTGTAAAGATAATCCTTCTTTATTTAACATTTTAAGTGCACGCCATATCATAAAATTTTCTGCTACTACTGTTTTATTATCATATGGATAATCGGTTTTTAATGTTTGAAGAGCTTCACGTGCAGGAATAACAAAATCTAAGGCTGTATAAGATCTTTCAACTAACATGATAGGATGACCTAGTAAATAGTCATTATAAACTGTACAAAATCCACTTTCAGAATTAAAGGCTTTAGGTTTATAAATATGACAATTTTTAGAATTTAAAAGACTATTTCTTTTGCTAATTCCTTCACTACTATAAAGTTTAGTTATAAAACCTATGATATCATTATTACTCCAACCTTTTAATTTATCTAATTTAGCATGTTTATCTAATGGCATATCAGCATAGATGTCAACTAATTTACTAGCAAATTTTAAAAAGGCATCATCAACTTCTAGACCGCCTAGATTAAGGAAGCGGTAATGATCGAATGCATCATCACCTAAAAATTGCATATAGACACGTTGTAATTCATCAAATGTATCAGAGGCGGCGTGAGCATCAACTGCGTTATCTGCACTATTGAAAATAAATCTAGCGCTTCTAATTTTATCGACTACTTCCTTTTTCATTTTTTTACTAATAGAGTATACCATATCTTACTCCTCCTTGTGGTAGATAATATATTATCATTTATAAAATTTAAAGTCAAATATTTACTATACGTTATAAATTGGGTATAATTATAATGGTGATGGTATGGCACTATTTAAGTCACGAAGACAAAAAATTACTTCTGTAGCGATGATGCATTTAATTTATGAAACGATTAAGAGTAATAGTATGACTATTGTAGAATTATTAGATCGCGTGGGTATTGTTTATCGTGAAGAGGAAATATTTATGATTACGACAATTATAGGTTATGAATTATGTCGTTTAAGTCTATATGCGGATAATTCTAAAGAACTTGTTGATAGTACGCTTAAACAGGTATATGATTATTTATATTATGAGGAGAAGGTAAACGTTAGTGAGTTCGATGAACGAAGAGAGATAATTAAAAATCGTTTAACAGAATTGTTTCAACATCGACATCATAAGACTTCAAAGCAAGAACTTGTCTACCACTTATTTATGGAACAAATAGGTGTTAATGAAAGTATTATTGAAGAAATGTACGTTTATGACTTTATAGCGTACGCTAAAATATGGAATGATAATGCTGTGGCAATAAATAATGCCTATATGATTGATGATAGTCCTTTAAATAATCAAAAAAATGACTATATTGATTTTCGTTTTTAACTATTTATTTTTAATTATGGTATAATGTTGTTAATAAGGAGTGTATCTATGAATGAAGAAAATAAAAATATCTTAAATACTGATTTTGAAATATTGTGGGAAGGTAAACCAGCAGGATTATGGCAACGTTTTTTAACGATGATTAGAATGAATTTTACTACTTATCAAATAACAGATGATGAGTTAATTATTAAGAAAGGTTTTATAAGACGTCGCACCAATACAATTGAACTATATATGTTAAAGGATCCCGATTTAACTGAAAGTCTATATCAACGTATATTAAACATAGGTACAATCACTGTTACGGTTGATAGTCATGGTTCAACTGATAAATTTGGAACGAGAATTGTTTTAAAAAATGTTGAAACACCAGCGGAAGTTAGAAAGTTATTAAGAGACGCTATTGAAAAAGATGTAATGGAAAGAAAGATTACTTATTTCGATAAAATATAGAATATGTTGTGGGTGATAATATGAATAGGAAAGAGGAAGCTGTTAAGTTAATTCAAAAAAAGTTAGATGGTAAAACTTTTTTGTCGTATGAAGAAATAGCGACTATTACGGGCTATCACCCTAAATATGTTTTAAAGTTAAAAAAAGAAATGCTAAATAATACTTTGAGTTTAGTACATGGTAATAAAAATCGTAAACCAGTAAATACTATAAGTGATAAAGAAAGACAATATATCATCGATCTATATCGTCGTTCTAACGTTAGCATTCGTAAATTTTGCAAGTTTTATGGCAAACGAAGTTATTCTTGTATCTACAATGTTTTAAAAGAAGCAGGATTACTTCATAAAAATAGTAAATTAACTACTAAAATTAACTAATTTATTTTAGTAGTTTTTTTATGTCCTAATTTGATAATTTGTTTCATATAGTTTACTAGGAGGATTATATGAAACAAAGCGATGGATTAACAGATGAAGAAGTAATTATAAAAAGAAAAGAATATGGTAATAATAGTATTGGTGAATATCACAAGAATAGTTTTATTAAACTAATTATTAAATCTTTAGGTGATCCAATTATTAGAATTTTACTTATTGCTTTAGCTATCAAAGTTATTTTTTTAATGAAGAGTTTTGATTGGTATGAAACGATTGGTATTTTAATTGCTATTTTTACGGCTTCTTTTATATCTAGCATTTCTGAATATGGTAGTGATAAAGCTTTTGCTAGTCTAATGGAAGAAGCAAGTAATGTTAAGTGTCGTGTTAAGCGCAATAAAAACAAAACGGAAATATCGGTTAATGATGTTGTTGTCGATGATATTGTCTATTTAGAAAGTGGGGATATGGTACCGGCTGATGGAGTTATTATTAATGGTAGTATTGATCTTGATGAATCAAGTTTAAATGGTGAGGCTAAAGTAATTACTAAAAGATTAAATGATGAGGTTTTAAGAGGTAGTGTTGTAATGAGTGGACAAGCTATTTTTCATGTTCAAAAAGTTGGACTTGATACTTTCTATGGTAAAATGGCTCAAGAATTAAAAGCTCCTCAACCTATTAGTCCTTTAAAGAAACGATTAGTATCTTTGGCTAAATCAATTAGTATTATCGGTTACATTGGCTCTTTATTAGTCTTTATTAGCTATATTTTATTATATGGATTATCAATTAGTAATATTATTTATGCTCTTACGCTCGCTGTAACTATTATTATTGTCTGTGTACCAGAAGGCCTTCCAATGATGCTAACCCTTGTCTTATCATCCAATATGAAAAGGATGTTAAAGGATCATGTTTTAGTAAGAAAAATTATGGGTATTGAGACAAGTGGCTGTATCAATATCCTATTCACAGATAAAACAGGAACACTTACTAAAGGAGAGTTAGAAGTTGTTAAATATACGGATGGTAACTTAAAGGAATATAGCTATAATGAACTTATTAGTAGTAAGTTATCTAGAATTGTTAAGATATCATGTACTATTAATAACGCTAGTAGTTATGATGGCGATAACATCGTCGGTGGAAATATCACTGATAAAGCGATTTTAAAATTTATAAAAAAAAGTAATATTAATTTCTATAAAGAGAAAGTTATTCCTTTTGATAGTAACAAAAAATATATGATAACCACCATTAATGATAAGGAAAGAGTTAACTTAATCAAAGGCGCTCCAGAAGTTATTCTTAAACATGTTCGTTATTACTATACAACTATGAATAGTAAAGAAAGGCCGGATATCGATAAATTAAACACTTATGTTAATGCTAAAGCTAAAGAAGGAATTAGAGTTATTGCTTTAGCGACATCAACTAATATCAATCCAGAAAATTTAAATAATCTAAATTTAGTTGGCTTTTTACTAATTAAAGATGATATTAGAAATAATGTTAAAGAGGGTATTGAATTAGTAAAAAAAGCACATATTAATACTGTTATGTTAACTGGTGATAATATTAATACCGCTTTAAGTATCGCTAAAGAAACTGGCTTATATCAAAATGGCGATATTGCTATAACTGGTGAAGAATTAAATAGTATGAGTGATGATGAACTAAAGAAAATAATACCTAAACTTCGGGTTATAGCGCGAATGTTACCACACGATAAAAGTCGTCTAGTCCGTGTATGTCAGGAAATGAATTTAGTAGTAGGTATGACTGGTGATGGTGTTAATGATGCTCCAGCTTTAAAAAGAGCCGATGTTGGCTTTAGTATGGGTAGTGGAACAGAAGTCGCTAAAGAAGCTAGTGATATTGTCATTTTAGATAATAATTTTTTATCAATTAGTAAAGCTATTTTATACGGTCGAACTATTTTTAAAAGTATTCGTAAATTTATTATTTTACAGC
>CANRPL010000016.1 GCA_947632495.1 uncultured Bacilli bacterium | reverse complement strand
AATTACAAAGCCCCGTAATTTCAAGTAAAAAACAAAAATGAGCCAGCTTTCGCTGACTCTTCAGGGGGTTTTGGTTGTGTACTCTAACATTTAACCGTAAGAGTACGGGCATGGAGTAACATGCCATTATAAGTTTAACTTATTTTGGGAAATAAGTCAATATATTTCCCAGGTAATAATTTTTTATTTACATTCATCTTACGAAATACTTATTGCCTTTTCCATTAACTCTCTTATATTTTGATATTCTTCATTAGTAGTAAAATCCTTACTATTTAATAACTCTTCACTATCTTCCCTAGCTTTAAGCAAAATATTGAAGTCCTGCTTAATATTAGCTAGGTTAAAATGCATATCACCACTTTGTCTTGTTCCAAATAAATCACCACTACCGCGTAATCTAAAGTCTTCTTCACTTACTTTAAAGCCATCATTAGTTTTAGTAAGAACACTTAATCGTTCCGTTTCTCTATCACTGATTAAAACGCAATAGCTTTGTAAATCATTACGACCTACTCTACCTCTTAACTGATGAAGTTGAGATAGTCCAAACCGATAGCTATCAAAAATAACCATCATTGTTGCATTTTTAACATCGACACCTACTTCAATAACGGTTGTACTAATTAAGATGCTAATTTCATTGTTTTGATATTTCTTCATAACTTCGTCTTTTTCTTTAGTACTCATTTTACCATGAAGTATAGCGCTTTTGCATATTTTACCAAAGGCACGATCAATCTTTTCCTTAACTTCATAGACATTTTCTAAATCTGATTTATCAGATTCCTCAATTAAGGGTGCGATAACATAAATTTGATGATGAGCTTTTAGTTCTTGATACATTAAATCTAATACGTCTTTTATTTCACTATTCTTTTTAAGTAAAGTAATAATTTCCTTACGACCTCTTGGCATCGTATGAATACTTGATATATCCATATCACCATATAGAACAATAGCGTATGTTCTCGGAATAGGTGTCGCACTTAAATATAATATATCTGGCGTAGTACCTTTATTTTTTAAGCTACTTCTCTGATTAACACCAAAGCGATGTTGTTCATCCGTTATAACTAAACCCAAATTATGATAGATAACATCATCACTAAATAAGGCATGAGTACCAATTAATATATCAATATCGTTATTCGCAAGGCGCTTATAGATATCTTTTTTTTCACTAGCTTTTAGTTTGCCTGTTAATAATTCTATTTTTATATCAGTATGTTCTAATAAAGATTTTAAACTATCATAGTGTTGAACAGCTAATATCTCTGTTGGAGCCATTAAAACACCTTGATAATGGCTTAAATAGTTTATATATAATGCAATGACAGCGACGATGGTTTTACCACTACCTACATCGCCCTGAATAAGACGATTCATCTGTTTTTCATTAGTTAAATCATCATATATTTTTTCAACGCTTTTGGTTTGATCTTCGGTTAAAGGAAATGGTAAAGTCGCGATAAAGGCTTTAACTTTATCATAATCAACTGTTCTTTTTAATCCTATTGCACCACTACGTCTTTGACGTAAATAATTCATTTTTAACATAAAAAGGAATAATTCTTCATATTTAAGATAATTAGTGGCTTTTTTTAAATTACTTTGACTAGTTGGCTTATGAATTTCAATAACCGCTTCCTTTTTGGCGCCTAATTTATATTTATCAATAAGATATGGTGGTATATATTCTGTTACGTCAAAATCATTATTTAAAGCTATATCTATTATTTTTTGTAATTGTGCACTACTAATACCACTTGTAACATGATAAATAGGCTCAATAACAGGTTTAGATGGTAATAAAGAAAACTTAATATCACTAGCAACAATCATACTATGTTTCTTATCATACTTACCAATAACGGTTACTGGCATACCAATTCTAAAGTTATTTTTGAGAAAAGCACGATTAAAGATAACAACATTATAAATGTTATAACCAGTATTTATTATAAAACTCATTCGATTTTTTCTTTTACCAAAGAAAGAAACATTGGGAATATTTTCAACATGGCCATCAATAACAATATGATCATCTTGATCTAATTGTTTAACATCACTTCGCACAATTACTTCAAAGCGAAATGGATAGTAGAACAACAAATCTTGGTAGGTATTTATACCTAATTTATTTAAAATCGTTAAGGTTTTAGGCCCAATACCTTTAACGTCAATTAGATTACTTGTCATACAAATGATCCTAACAACCCAAATGATAATATCATCATAATGATACTAGCCATAAAGATACCAATCAATGTTGCCAAAAAAGCTTTTTTACGGTCCATATTTAGTACGGCCGCTATTAAGCATCCAGTCCAGGCTCCCGTTCCTGGTAAAGGAATTCCCACAAATAATACTAGTCCCCAAAAACCATATTTTTCAATTTGCTTTTTATGTTTATTTACTTTATTATCTAGCCAATTAGCAATGACTTTAAAATGCTTACTCTTACGCATCCAATTTAAAATGGCGTTGATAAACCATAAGATAAACGGAACAGGTAAGATGTTACCTACTATCGCAATAAGATAGCTAACTACGGGATTTAAATGTAAAAGAGTGGCCGCTATTAAACCACCACGTAATTCCAAAATAGGCATTAATGAGATAATAAAGACTAGTATTTCTTTACCAAAAGGAATATTACCTAAAGCTCCGAACCAATCAAGAATTGTCTCAACAATTTGATTAACCATAGTTGTTACCTCCAACATTACTAGTATATCATTTTTTATAATAAAATAGAAGATTGGCGTCTTCTATTTTATTTCGTTAATATAAAGTTTACCTTCATAATGAGCTAACTGTAAAGATACAGTTTTAGGGTAGCCCATCTCTTTCTTATAATTTATTTTAAGATCAATTTGATAACCATTTTCATCATTAATCAATCCATATTTATAAACTAATTTTTTTAGTGAAACAACATCGACACTAGCTACACTTGGAAGATCTTGTTTACGGTCACCATATAAATTGTTTTTAACATAATAGTACATACCATTACTATCAGTAGCTGTCTTAATAAAGTCAGATTGATAAGCTGGTAGAATAAATTGAATACCACCGACATCACTCTTACTTAACTTACTATCTAAATCATAAAAGTCTGCGGCAAACATTTTAGCGACTAATGTAGCATAATCTTCGTCATTAATTTCGCTAGCGTTTAAAGTTTTCTTTAAATCATCAAATAGTTCAGTATAATATTTAGTATTATGATCAGTTAAATAATAATCGAAACTATCTAACTTTTCTACAACTTTCTTTTCACTACCCTCATCTTTTTCTGAAGATAGAGCTTTTTTAGTCATTAAGCCTAGTGATACTAAAAGAGCAATAAGAATAAGTGATAGGATAATAATTAAAATATTATCCTTTCTTAATTTTCTTTTTTTCTTTTTTGGCGCATTAGCCTTTGACATTACTATCACCAACCTCTTCTTGTAATTCATTATCAGGATTTTCTCCAACTTTCTTAATTAAATCGTATGTAATAATATCATTAGATATATCAACGATTTTTTCGGCATATTGCTGATAATAATTAATATAATCAACACTTACATCGGTTTCAAGATTGATTGGTCGATATCCCTCTTTAGCGCTGTTATAGTATCCTTTATCTGTAACCCAGTTACCAGATGGGAAGACAACAACATTTTCATCGATACTGAAAATATCATGACCTAAAGCATATTCATTATAGAAACCAAACATATTACCTAAAGTTGGCTGAACATCAATCATACCCATAACTTTAGTAATTTCTTGATTTAATTTAGTACCCTTCATATCTTTAGTCCAAATAATGAAAGGAACACTACGATTTAATTCATAGAAGTAACTATCGACGTTGATATAACCTTCATCGCCTTCTTTTTTAACACTATCTGTTAAATAATCATAATTATAGAAACGATCATATAATTTTATTTTTTGTTTATTATCATGGTCACCATAGATAACAAGGACAGTATCATCTAATAAGCCGGCTTCATCTAATTCGTCAATAAATTCACCGATACTAGCATCAGCATAATGGGCACTCTTGAAGTAATAACCTAAAGCCGTATCTTCCATATAAGGAGCACTTACAGTTTCTTTCTCTCCGGTTTCTTCGTTAACCTTTTCGTATTTATAGTCAACATCAAAGACCTTATTATTTTCTTTTTCCCAATTGACAATATCACTAAATGGTGTATGGTTAGTAAGCATAATCAATAAGCTATACCATTTATCATTTTCTTCATCAATTTTCTTTAGATGTTCTACTGATTGTCTAAAGAATGAACTATCACTTAAACCTAAACCAATCTTCTCATCAATATCATATGCTGATTTATAGAAATATGATTCATCATATCCCAATCTAGGATGAACGATTTGTCTATTCCAAGCACTACCTAAATTACCATGCATACTAACAGTCTTATAGCCAAGTTCTTTTAATAACTTTGGTATAGTTACATATTCACGATCATAATAATTGGTAAAAACAGTTCCGAAAGATGATGGTAAAAGGGAAGTATTAAAAGTAAATTCAGAGTCACTACTAGTACCAGCTCCCTCTTCAGAATAGAAGTTAGAGAAGTACATTCCCTCTTTAGCTAACCTATTTAATACTGGTGTTACTTCTTGACCATTAAATGTCGTAGGCTTGCCACCTTTATTATCATCGGAAATTAGAAAGTTTTGAATACTTTCAGCGTGGATAACAATAATATTCTTACCAGCAAAAATGTTAGTATATTTATTCGTACTAATCGTTTTATCTTTAGTATCATAGAACTCTCTAAATCTTTTAGCTGCTTCATCATAGCCAAACATACTATTAACTTGGGTACGGATATAGCTTACTAAATCATTACCTTGATAAGTATAAATACCAAATTCCTGAACGATATATTCACGATTCCATTGCTTTTTAAGTCTTGATATATCAAGGCTTGTTAACATTGACATAAGGAAACCTAACATGATTAATGTCACAACAATAGAATTTAAAAAGCGTACTTTACGAATCTCTATCTGCTCAACTTTATCATAATAATGCTTTCTTCTTAATTGTAAATGAACAAAGACTAAACAGAAAAGTTGCCACAAATAGATAAAATCTTTAAAATCAATAATATTTTCAATGACAGCATCGGTGTATCCACCTAATTGTGACAATGTTCCTAATAAGGAGAATGAAGCAAAAGATAAATAATTTTTAAAATATATCGCATTGATAATACAAATTAATGTAAAAATAAAACTCCAACTAAAAAAGTAGATAAAACGATGCTTTGGACGCATAAAATATGCGAATGAACCTACTAATAAAGCGACCGTAATATCGGCGATAACCGGTTTAATATAAGTAAAGTTATGAATGGTCATCGTACGACATATCAACCCATTAATAACCGTTGATATAACAAAAGTGATAAGCAAAATATTCGTTGTCGCAACAGTTTTTATTTTTCTAAATCCCGTTTGTATTGCTGCTTTCATTCTACACCTCAATTCAATGATAATTATAACACTATCTAGCTTAAATATCAAATAAGGGGCCAACTATTGACCCCCTTTTTTAATCACTTATAATTTGCTTTCTAGTATTACTATTAGCATATATTTTAACTTTAATTTTACGGACATTAGAATAATTAAAGATGTAACCTTTCTTTAAATCTTTAATAACATTTTCCGTAATATTTAGATAATTAGTATCTTTGTTGATGATTGTTCTAAAGATTAAATCGTTAGTATCATCATCCTTTTCTTGGATGTATTCAAAATCAACATAATCATCATAGTAAGTAACGACTGCTTTTACCATATTATCAGCAAGATTATTATCTAATAATATATCATAATCACCATTAGCCACAACAATCTTTGTTTCGGCATCATTTAAATCAATATCAACTGACTCAACTTTAGCTTTAATTGTACTTTGTTCTAATCCATTAGGATACTTAAATTGGTTAAAATCATTTACCGCTACAAAGATACCTGTAATAAAGATAATAACAGAGAAAACAATACCGAATAAGTATGATCTTTTACGATGATTTAAACTATCTTTGATAGTACCTATTAAAGCACATAACAAGCCGAAGAAACCAGCTAAAATAATTGGAATACCGATTAAATCAATACCACGAGCGACTAAATATGATGATTCTACTAATAAGAATAAATCAACAATCATAAGAAGAATAAGTGGTATTAAAATAATGATATAAATTAAGGCTCTGATGAATATTTCTAACCAACTATATTCCTTATCAACCTTATCAATTTCTTCTTCTTTAACAATTTTACGTTCACGTGGATGATAAGATCCAAAAACTTTTAAAGTAATAATAATAGCAAAGACAAGATATGCTAAACCGACAACACAATTGACAGCGAAATCAAATGTTGTATTAAATGGATAGAAAATAAAGTGGTTAACAATTTTAGCAAATCCTTCAACTAACATAAATGGTACTTTTAAGAGCATAAATAGTAGTATTAAAACGACTAATTTAATGGCTGCCTCTAAAAAGCCTTCTAAATTCATATTAAGCTTAACTTTACGGAATATTTTAATAATATCACGGAAAAAATTCGCTACTAATTTAGAAACATTATTGATATCTTTTTCAAAAGCATTATTACGAACGCAGAAATCATAATCTAAATTACGATCACGACATACCTTACGAATAATCTTATTAACTGAACCAATACTTTTTAAAGCCTCTTTTTCACTTTTTCCATGATCCATTAATTCTTCAATCTTTTTTTGATATTCTAATACAACCCGTTCTTGTTCTTTTTCATCAAGAAAGTGTAGCTGATCTTTTAAATTTCTTAAAAACCTCTTCATACTATCACCTATAATAATTATAAGAAAAAAAGCTTAAAAAGTAAATAACTTTTAAGCTTTCTAATACTAAAAAATATTTTATAATTGATCGATAATTTTAACAACCTCTTCATGAATCTCACCGATTGTTTTTAGCGTATCTTTTTTAACACATTTAATTTCTTTAAAATCATATAAATTAGCTAGTTCTATATAAGCCTTTTCAGCATTTTTCTGATTTCTAATACTCTTTTCTAACTCATCAGCTGATTCTTGGCGTCCACCTTTTAAGATAGCACTATATTTATAAGGCATATGTAGGAATATTTTTAAATCAGGCTCTAATAGTCCAAGTAATTTTTTTTCTAACTTTTCAAACCATTCATACATTTTAAATCGTTCTTTTTTATTTCTAATTTTTCCTCCTTGATGCGCAAATGTTGAGTAAAAGTAACGATCTAAAATAATCCATTTGCCTTCTTTAAGACTTTTTTCCATATCATCTAAATGATATAGGAAATCAGCGCCATAATATAGAGCGGATACTTTAGGGCTTACTTTATCGGCGCCTTCAGGAAACCAACCTTCACAAATATATTTCTTTCCGAGATAAGGGCCACCTACAATACGGCCTGTTGGGCTATCATAATCAGGAAAACTAAACTGTTTCGTTTTAATACCTTTATTTTCAAGATATTGGCATAATAATTTAGCCTGGGTTTCTTTACCAGAACAATCCGTTCCTTCAATAAGAATTATTTTACCCTTCATCTTGTTCACCTAGATATTTTTTCACTTTTCCACAACTTTCCTTACCCTCTGGGCAATAGTGGAAAACATCACAAGTCGCACCTAAACAAGTCTTATATAAAGGAGCGACATCCCCAACCAATTTAACCATCCTATTAGCGATATCGCGAATTTCCCACTGTGCTTTAGTACAACAACGCATACGACTAATCCACTCTAAAGTACGTCCATTCATATCAGTTATAACATTAACGAAAGTTCCACATAGATAAAAATAAACTAAATCTTCATCACGAACACCAGCTTCTTTAAATTCATTACGAACATCTAAATTTCTCTTTTGTACTTCTTGATAATGTTTTAAATCTACTCGTTTAATTGTTGCTGGTGTTTGATAATTACTTAAATCCCATAATGGTACAAATGATGGAATAAGTAATGAATGCATACGATGACGCGTTAAATGTTTTAAAACAATAAGTGAAATCGGAATAGCAAATTGAAAATGGACTTGTTCTAGTTCTCTTTGCTCACCACAATTTTTAATTTCCGCCATCATCTCTTCCATAATATGAGGATTATGTTTCTTCATATCTTTCAATATAGCATGAGCTCTTTCTTTGGTAGTCTGTTCGTGATACATAATAGAACTTTCAATGATTGTTTCATCAATTTTAGGTGTACTAGCAAGCAACTTAACACCATCATATGGTTTAACTTGTTCCTTAACACGATATTGATCATACCAATCAGTATCATCCATACCATAAGCATTAATATGTTCTTCTAGATAAGGAATATACTTTTGGATAATCGCTAAAAGCTGATTACCTAATTCCTTTAATTCATCAATCTTACTAAGTTTACCAAATAATAATTCTTTGGTTAGGCGTTCTAATTCTCTAGCATCCAGCCCCATAATAATGTTTGTATTAAATGAATATGGTAAAACAAAGCGAGCATCCTCTTCTTTGACTCCGGCATCAACTAATTTACCATATTCATGAAATAAATAGTCCATATGACTCTTATATTTTATTACCAATTCATCATTATTATTAAGGATATGTCCTGTATCATCCTTAAAAGTTGGAACGTAGTAACCAACATTACGGAAATCGACTTCACGTCCTGATTTAATCGTAAAAGAGGTAAGACGATAACTTATTATCGTCTGCTCAACAATAGGTGTAACATTACCTAAAGCAAAGACAAAATAATCATGTTCCATAATGGATTTATGACCCATGCCAATAATTCTTTTGACTAAACCAATATTTTTCTCATATACATCACAGCTATCTAGCACTGTAAAAACATCACCTTTCGTACGTGATAATTTACCAGCTGCGGCAATAGCTTTAATTCGTTCTTCAATATTTTTTCCTATTAATAATTCTACTCTCATTTTGTTCCCTTCTAACTATAGATGTGTTTTTTGTACACTTATCTTATAGATTAATTATAATGCGTTTATAATACACTTGTCAAGAGAAAATTAAAAACTATTTTAAATAGTTTTTAAGGTACAATATTATCATTTTCAAATTCAATATTTAAAAACTTTTTACTAGCTAAATCATCACACATGTGAACAAATTTCTGCATAGCTGTTTTAGGAATTGGTAAAGTAACATCACTATAAGGACTCGTATTATAAATTCCCATATGTGAAGAAATAATAGTGTATAAAAGTTCTGCATCTTCATCACTTAAACCAATTTCTTCCTTTTTATCTTTAATAAAATTAGCTACGATTAAAGGGTGATCAAAGCGTACATACTTTTCTTTAGTAAGACCATGTTTAAAACCATCGTGGACAAGTAAAGCAATGATAATTAAATCTTGTTCATGCTCTGAAAAATTATTAAATAAAACCTGATTATTTAATAGTTCATGAGCTATTCTAACAGCAATTTTAGTATGACGAACCAATCCATGTTCCACACCACAACATTTAGGATGATATTTACCGGTACTAGATGCTGGTACTTCAAAAAAGTAATCAGGTAATAAATCAATTAATTTTTGAGCAATCTTTCGCATCTTTTCATCATGGATATATTTTAATTCAACATCAAACGTATTTCTCATAATCTACTCCCATAAACTCTAATAAAATATCGTTGCTGGTATATAAATATTTAGGATTAATATAAATATAATCATCTTGCTTAATTAACTTCTTTTCTTTAAGTAGCTTCTCTATGACATCAAGTTTATTAATATCAATGTGATAACGCTTATCAAAATCGGCAATCGACATCCCCTTTAATTTACGCAAGCCTAAAATAAAAGCATTTTCTATTGTTTCATTAAAAGATAAAGTTTCTTTTTGATAGACGTATTGGTCTTTTAAATAATGTGAAAGGCTACGTGTATTAGTATAACGAACATTTCCTTCATACCCACTCGCCCCTAGACCAAAGCCATAATACTCTTCATTATTCCAATAAGTCATATTATGTCTCGATGGTAGATAACCAAAATTACTTATCTCATAGTGGTCATAATCTTTTAATTCATGACAAATTAATTCGTACATTTGATAATCTAAATCTTCATCAATAGGCTTAACTCCATCATTATACATCATTGTATGTTCATCAATGATAAGAGAATAAGTTGAAATATGCGTTACTTCTAAAGAAAGATAAGTATCTAAATCTTCCTTTAAATCGGCTAAAGTCTGTCCTTTAAGAGCGTATATTAAATCGATATTAATATTCGTAAAATATTTTTTTAACATCTTTATTTTCTTTAAAGCTTCTTCTTTAGTGTGATGACGATTTAACAACGATAAAAACTTTTCGTTAAAGGTTTGAATGCCGATACTTAAACGATTGACGCCATAGTTCTTCAATAGTATAGCCTTTTCTTCATCGATACTCTCAATATTACATTCAAAAGTAAATTCAGGGTTTACAGTTTTAAAAAGCGTTGTAATATCTAGTAATTTGGTAAGTTGTTTGCAAGATAAAACACTAGGTGTTCCCCCACCAATGTAAATTGATGTCAACTCTTCGCCCAAATAACGATCCTTAATTTCCCTTTGTAAGACTTTTAAATACTCATCAACCCATGAATCATGATAATATAGTTTACAAAAATCACAGTAACTACAGATGTCTTGACAAAAAGGGATATGGATATAAGCTGCTTTAATCATTTTTGCTTACTATCTTCCTGAATAGTAGTCTCTTGATATAAAGATATAACTTTAAATAACTTCGCTATAGCTTCTGTTGGGAACAACTGACTAACCATTTCATCTTTTAAAAGACGAGTTAATACCTCAATAGGCATACCATACTCATTTAAGATTTTTTCAACATTATAGCCATTACCATATAAAGAATCAACAACATCACGAATTAAATTACGTTTTGTAGTTAAATTCTTACCATCACTAATAATCATCTCAAACTTTAAATAAGTTTGTAAACGCGTCAAAGTATCTTCATTTAATAATGATTGTAAGGAAGTTGAAGATAAAGTATTAAAAGCATATGGATAATTAATATTATATTTAGTTGCAACTTCCATTAAATTTCCCTCACATTCCATGTAATGTGAAAGAATATTTAACATTTTATATTCTGTATCATTAACATAGACAACTTCATTGTCAATAAGTCTTACTAAATCAGCTCGGTCGACAACTCTTTTATCCCTAGGGCAACGACGATAGATTGTTTCCGTAAACGAAGCATGCTCAATAAAACTATTAAATAAGTCTTCCCATATAGCCGGATCTATGTCATCTTTTTTAGAAATAAAATATTCTTTTAAATGTCCTGAAGTAATACGATGTTCTGCACAGAAGCCGGATTGTGAATAACGACTTCTTAAAAATAAGTCCATTAGGTATAACGTATCAGAAGTATCTTCAATCTCTTCTTTAGGCATAACAACATCATCACGAACTTTTAAAAATTCTTGATAGATTAGTTCGCCATAAGTATGCTCAATTTCAGCATCTAGTTTTAAGAAATTTCTAACATAATATGGACTTAATGATGATAATTTTACTAATTCATTAAAATCTCGAATGTTTTCTAAAAGTAATAACTCAATTAACTTTTTACTTTTACTTTCGGTCTTAACTTTAGCTAATTCCGCCCTAATGTTATTAGCGCGTACAGAAGCTGTATAGGCTTTAGAAGCACGTTCAGTAACCATTAGATTAACTAGTGCGCGAACTTCACTATACATTTCACTACCGATAATTGCTTCTAATTTGGAATTACTTAAATAACGTGTTAAAGTTCGATTCGAAATACCGGTTTCTTCAACTGTCTTTTGATAATTACCTTTATTATCAATAAACGAGCGAATAACTCTAATAATCTCATCATTTACCTGTTTAGGATTAAATCTTTCATTAGCCTTTAATCTTTCTTCTAATAACTTTTGTGTTACCCCATTTAGTATTCCCAAAGATAAAGCCTTATTAATATATTTAGAAACCGTTGATTTAGATAAATATAATAGACGACTTATTTCGGCATAATTATAATCACTAACATATAAGCACACACAACGCAAAATCATGATATTATCTTGATTAATCGAAGAGGTCGTTATAACAAGTTTACGTAGTTCTTGATCAAGAAGGCGATACACATCTTCCGTACTTGTAACTTTTTTCTTTTTAGCTAATCCCTCGCGTAGTTGTTTTTCCTTATCAGATATTTTCTTTCTTACCTCAAAAGATAGATTAGGATTACTTAAAATACTACTAATAGCGTCACTAGATATACGGCCAACATAATACTCACGGTCATAAAAGCGCGCTAACTCCCTTGGTGTTAAATCATTACGTAAAAAATCAGCTATAACTTTTTCTTGCGTTAACGGTTTTTTCTTTATTTCTGCCATTTTTATTCTCCTTTAATTTTCATCCATACTCAAAACAGATAGGAAAGCTTCTTGAGGTACTTCAACACTACCAACCATCTTCATACGTTTTTTACCTTCTTTTTGTTTTTCCAATAGCTTTCTTTTTCTTGATACGTCGCCACCATAACATTTCGCTAAAACATTTTTACGGACAGCTTTAATATCCGCCCTAGCTATCGCTTTAGTACCAATAACAGCTTGAATTGGTATTTCAAATTGTTGACGAGGTATTAATTTTCGTAAGCTTTCAACAATTGCTTTACCTCTATTATAAGCAAAATCTTTATGAATAATAATGCTTAAAGCATCGACCATCTCACCATTTAATAAAATATCCATTTTAACTAAATTACTAGGTTTATATCCAATGAATTCATAGTCAAAAGAGGCATAGCCTTTAGTATAACTTTTCAATTTATCAAAAAAGTCATAGACAATTTCTGATAGAGGAATAGCGTAATGAAGATTAACTCTTGTCGTATCAATATATTCCATAGATAGATAAGTTCCTCTTTTATTTTGACATAATTCCATAATAGGCCCGATATATTCACTAGGCAAAAAGATATTGGTCTTAATATATGGTTCTCTTATTTCCGCAATACGCTGCCTTTCAGGTAATTTAGCTGGACTATCAACCATAATCATCGAATGATCAGTCAGTTCTACTTCATAGATAACAGAAGGACTAGTCGCAATTAATTCAATATTAAATTCTCTTTCAATACGTTCTTCGATAATTTCCATATGAAGTAATCCTAAAAAACCACAGCGAAAGCCAAAACCGAGAGCCTGTGATGTCTCCGGTTCAAATTCTAAAGAAGCATCATTTAATTTTAATTTTTCTAAAGCTTCACGAAGTTCAGGAAACTTACTTGACTCAATTGGGTAAAGGCCACAAAAAACCATTGGTTTCATTGGCTTATAACCCGCTAAAGGTTCAGGGCAAGGATCAATATCATTAGTTATTGTATCCCCGACTTTAACATCTTCAATACTTTTTATACTAGCGCATAAATAACCTACTTCACCAGCTACTAATTCATCTATTTTATGTTCATAAGGATTATTTATTCCTAGTTCAGTTACTTCATAGGTGGCTCCAGTAGCCATCATTTTAATTTTATCCCCTACTTTAACTTTGCCATTAACGATACGTAAAAGGGTTACAATACCACGATAAGCATCAAAATAGCTATCAAAAATTAAAGCTTGTAACTTATCATTAACATTACCTCTTGGTGATGGAATGCGAGTTACAATAGCTTCTAACAATTTATCTACCCCTACACCAGTTTTAGCGCTTACTAAAATTATTTCATCTTCACTAAAGCCAATGGTATCAATTAATTCTTTTTTTACTTTATCGATATCCGCATTAGGTAAATCAATCTTATTAATAACCGGAATAATCGTTAAATTATTATCTAAAGCTTGATATAAATTAGCTAGTGTTTGTGCTTCGATACCTTGTGCAGCATCGACAACGAGAATAGCGCCTTCACAAGCCGCTAAAGAACGCGATACCTCATAGGTAAAATCCACATGGCCGGGTGTATCTATTAGGTGCAATATATATTCTTCTCCCATATAGTTATATTTTAATTGAACGGCATTTAATTTAATTGTAATACCACGTTCTCTTTCAATATCCATACTATCAAGTAGTTGATCTTTTTTTTCTCTTTCACTAATCGCCCCTGTCATTTCCAAAATACGGTCAGCAAGGGTACTTTTACCATGGTCGATATGAGCAATAATTGAAAAATTTTTAATATTTTGTTGTTTCATCAAACCACCACATTAATTATACCATAAAAAACATATATTGTATTATGAAGAAAGAAGAAATAAAATATGTTAATTATCAAATTATAACCCTTGTTATATCACTTGTTACAACAATAATTGCGATTGTCATAACCGTCAATCAAAAAAGAGGATTACAAAAGGGACCTAAAATACTTAGTAATCGTAATACTTTAAAATTAACTACCTTTAATCGTGTCGTTATCCTTTTTTCCGGTATCTTTTTTCTCTATATCAATTATGAATTATATAATCTAGCCAAAGAACGCAATGATGATCTTAAAAGTTACGAATTACAAATAGCTGCATCCATCCTAGTCGTTATTTCTGAAATAATAGCTTTATATGTTATTTCTCTTTCTTCAACCGAAACATTAGCGGATGTTGAAAATCCTAACATATAAAAAAGGAACTAATTAGTTCCTTTTCTACGTAAATAACTTATACCTAAAAACATCATCAATAAAGCAAAGGCAAAAAGTATTACATCTTTATAAACATTATCTAAAGTGTTTGGACTATAAATATATCTTTCATTAAGGATTGGAACGATAGTCTCGGGTTCTAATAAATTACCTTGTTCGTTAGTAATCGTCGTCTTGTATCCATCTTGATTAGCCTCCTGAATAATAATTTCATATTCAAGATTATATGGTAATCCATCGATACTACCACTTACATCGTTACCACGCAAAACTAATATTCCAACATAAGAACCATCAGCTTGCATTTCAAATAAGATTTGATGTTCTTCACCTTTTTCATCAACATAAGTATATTCTGGTTCTACTACCATTCCTTCTGTCGGTTTAAAAGTGATTTGAATGTGCCAATCGCGATCCATCTCAATATAATTTCCACGTAGATAATGTTTAATTGTAAGTTTACGAATAAGTGTATTAACAAAAGTAATATCTACTTTATCATTTTCTTTTAAAATACCTTCTGTTTTACCATTAGTTGTTGTTTGATAACCATCTTGATTAGCTTCTACTTCCTCTACTTTATATGTCGTCGTTTCTGGTACATCTTTAATAGTTATTTTTTCACCAGGTTTTAAGGTAAATGTACCAATTAATCCTTCCTCACTAGAAGTTAAATCAATTGTTCCTTCTTTACTACCAACATATTTTAAACTACTTTCTAATGGCGCTGTACCCGGATTTAAAGTTAATTTAAATGTCCATTCTTTAGCTTGATCAGTACCATTAACAACTTTACTTACATCAATATCATATTTTGCATATTTTGTATTTGTAAAAGTAATTGTTTGTGATTCATCATCGGGTAGTTTACCTTTATCTTTACCAGTTATAGTTGTCACATAACCATTTTGATTAGCTTCCGTTTCAACAATTTCATATGATAGTCCCTCTGGTAAGTTATTTAAGGTTATCATTTGACCATGCTTTAATTTAACATGACCAATACCATCAGTAATCTTTAATACACCATTTGCTGGAGCTTCTACATCACTTGTTGTATGTCCACCAACGTATGGATATTCACCTTCTATATTATCTAAAGTAGACGTTAATTTGATAGTAAAATCCCACTCTTTTGTCTTGTCAGCAGCATATCCCACAACTTCTTTAGCAATACTTAAGCTGTGTCTTGAATACTTCGCATTCTTAAATAGCACTTCACTAGTTGGAACACCAGCTTTTAACGCACCTTCTGATGTTCCAGTAATCGTTGTCGTATAACCATCAGTATTTGATGATAATTCTTTTACAACATACTTCGTACCTTCAGGAATTCCTTTAATGGTAATAGAATCTCCACTTTTTAATTTAATCGTTCCTTTGTTACCATTTAAAGTTAAAGTACCATTCTTTGTTCCTTCATAAGGATATTCCTGTTCTAAAGATACATCATCCATTGGTGTAAAGGTTATTTCAAAATCAAATAATGCATTTGTATCGCCCCAGGCACCGACAACTTCCTTGCTTATTTTTAAATCATGATATGATAGCTTACGATTAATAAATGTAACATTAGTGTTTTCATCAGTTAAAGCACCTTTATTTTTAGACATAAACGTTTCATAGCCATCTTTATCAGCTTCTAACTCAACAACTTCATAAGTTGTACGTTCCGGTATGTTGGAAATAGTAATATTATCATTATGGGTTAGAGAAATAGTGCCTAGATATGAACCATCATCTTGTTCTTTAAACTCTATTTGACCGTTTTTTGTACCGGTATATTTATAAACTGTATCGAAGATAACATCTTTAGCTGGTCTTAAGATAATGTTGAAATTCCATAGACGTTCTTTATCACCATTACCACCTGTAACGTTCTTACTTAAAGTTAACTTATGACGACTATATTTAATATTTCTAAATAAAGCTTGAACATTATTATTAGTTAATGTTCCATGATCATTTACCATTAAAGTTATATAACCATCTTGATTAGCGTCCTTTTCTACGATTTCGTAATTTGTATATTCTGGAATATTGTGAATAGTGATACTTTCTTGATCTTTTAACTGAACAGTTCCTACATAATTACCTGCTTCATCAATAGTAAATGTGATAGAACCATTTTTACTTCCTGTATATTCGTAAGATTCATCTAAAGTAGAACCTTCAAGAGGTTTTAAAATAATATTGAAATCCCAATCTTTATTTTTATCAGCGGATTGTCCTTCAACAATTTTACTTATTGTTAAGTCGTTTTTAGCCAATTTTGTATTGACAAATGGAATCGTTACCTTATCACTTTGCATTTTTCCTGTGGCGTTATCTGATGAAGTTGAATAGCCGTTTTGATTAGCTTCTACCTCTTCTACTTTATATGTTGTTTCTTCAGGAATATTTTCAATAACAATTTTATCTCCTGCTTTTAATTTAACTGTTCCTTTATAATCATTACCTTCTTTAACAAAAGCGATTATTCCTTCTTTAGTTCCAGTGTATTGGTAAGCATCTTCGATAATAACATCTTTAGCTGGAGTTAAAGTAACATTAAAAGTAAATTCTTCATCACGATCAGCAGCTAAACCAACCGTCTCTTTAGATAACTCAATATTAGTTTTACTGTAGAAATTATTGAAATAATTTACTTCATCAATATAATTAGCCTGAACCTCGCCCTTTACTTTAGCACCTTCAACATCAGCCACATCTCCTTCAGTTAAGACAATGTGATCAAAATAATATCCCGCTAAACGGTCTTCTAACGTTTGTATTTCTTCTGTCTCATAATCAATACCTGATTTAAGGCCAGAGAATAGAATACCTTCATTGTTTTTTAGCTTAATATGCGCAATATTAGGCTCTTGATTATTCCAATCGTTGACATCCCAGCCTTCAGGCATTTGTTCTGGTTTATCAGCATATCCAAAATATACTTTAGTAGTTAGATAACTAGTTTGAGTAGCATATGGTGAACTAAGTTCATTAGAACCACTCAAATAAGAATCCAAATGAGCAATTACAAATTCATTTAAAGATGCATAACCTTCAGTATTACCCTTCCATGTCCCATTATCAACTTCACGTGATGGAATTAGGTATACTTTCTTAACCCAGAAATCAAGTGATCCAATAGCGTGCTCACTATCAGCTGGCGCATATTTATTAGTATTGGTAATTAAACTACTATTGATATCACCGACATTTTTTACGTATGTCGTCATACCCGATAGAGTTAAATTAACATCTATACCATTATCTGGTGATGAATATAATCTAAAGACATTTTCACCACCCGTATCGCCTTGAGCTTTATTATCACCAATATAAATGTAGTAACTTTGCCCATTAGATCGATATACGGCTGGGTTATTACTAATATCCTGTAGGAAACCTTTATTATCGGTTAAAATGTCAATTGTACTAACACGCAATTGCCATTCATCACTATAAGGATTTTTAGTAACTTTAATAGCGCTAAAGTCACCTTCTTTACCTTCTAGTTTAATCTTAATGTCAAATTCTTTATTAGGATCTATTTGTTTTTCACCTAAAGCAGTAGCTTCTACTTCTTTTGTAACAAACATAAGTGAGTCATTAACTTCTAAACGGCCATTATTACCTAGATAAGAGTTAATAACAATATGTGTACCTTCTTCATCCGTACTAGAACTTATAGTTGGTAAATAATAATTATAGGCTGTCGATGTCGCATTAGTTGATTTTGATCTTAAACTTTGGGCCATATCACCGACACGCAATCCACCCGGTTTGGTTGAAATAACCCAATCTTCCGGTGTTCCCGTCGTAGGCTTTGAACCATCAGTTTTAAGCTCTTCCCACATATCTTCTTTTATGTTATACCACGCCAAGAATTCACCTGATGCTATATGTCCTCCAGCAAGACCAGAGCCAAACTCTTTACCTTCACGAACAACAGCGACATGAACTTGATCACGCATACCAGGCATATAATAATCTAAAATAACATAATACCAGTCATCTGATGACATCTCATTAGCATTTAAAATAAGATTATGCGTCGATGTAAAAGCACTCATTGTCTCATCATCAGGTAAAAGAATATCTTGATAAATACCATTTTCGCCAAGTTTATCGTCACTATTTATTTTATATAGTGGCAATGGATTCTGATACATATAGAAACGATTAGTCTCACTAGGAGAGAAAGATAAATAAGCATCTCCTCTCGTACGTTCAGTACGAGTATCAGTTACATATTCATCATAAGAAGTATTACTATAATAGTTAGAGTAGAAGTATACTACATCTCCAACTTTATTTTTCTTTATATATTCAGGGCTAATCTTAGCTAAATCAATATCTAATCCATCATCAGTTAAGATTTTATCTTGAATACCAACACTATAAAATAATCTTAATGGTGTTGTCTCAGCCTTGTTAGCTAAATTAGTCGTATAGGATGCCACATGACCATCCGTACCAATTTCAACGTTAGATACTTGAAGAGGTAAAGCCGATACAGGAATGTTGATATAAATAGCTTGATCATAACCTAAATCTGGAGCAGCCGTAACACCTTCATCAACAAAGTTTTCAGTATCTTCGACCCAAACACGAATATCGCTTAACTTATATGTAATTTTTTTGTCGTTATAACATGGATTATGAATATCCATATTTCTATCATCATCTAAAAAGCGATATAGTGTATAAATGGTATGCATTTGCTGGTTATTTAAGCCCTTTTTTTCATCTAAAGTTGGAACATACTCTCTTACCGTTTCACCATCCAAATAATAAGTATCACCATTATCCCAACTACCACTAGTTCCTAAAAATTTACCACTAGAATCATACCATCCAGGTGTAAATCCTAAATCGGTATTGGAACTATTGTGATCTGGTCCACGATGGGTACTGTTAAAAGTGTAATCATATACGGCAGTCTTAACCATACCATGAATTTTACCAAATAGTAATAGACCAATATCATAGGTCTTACCATCAATTGTTATGGAATTATTTTTAACATCCATATACTGACCAATTGGATCCATATATGTGATGGCGTCATTGACACCAATATCATTCATACCACCAACTGGAGTAAATGCACTTTGAATAATATCATCGATGATGCGATCAAAAGTTTCTTCGATTTTATCAGCTGCTTCTTCTTTACTTGATGCGTAATAAGCTTTAGTTACATAATCAAAATCAATTTCTTCATCAGTTATATTGTATGGATTATTAATAGGGTCATCTAAAACTAAATTGTTATACTTAATGTCATTGAATTCAGGCCCAACTAATATAGCATTGCTATGATTTGGTCCGATTGGATTAGTTGCCTTATAAACTTCATCTTTATAAGTAACCTGGCCATTCTTCATATCATCATATAAGCCTGAAATTTCACTCCAAATTATATAAGTATTCAATTTATTACGTTCTACAAAAGAAGTCTTGTTGTTCTTATACTCGTTATATGCAGCAATAGCGTCTCTAACACCTAAAATGATTTCTGAACCAATTGTATACGGTTCATATATAAGGTCGGTCTCTTGTAAGTTATCCAAATCAGCATCAGGTTTAATATAGCCTTTTTCTTGTAACCACTTTAAATTAAAATATTCACCCGGACCCATTGTAAAAGGATTAGTTGTAATTTTATAGTCAGCTGAACCGCTAACAAATGAACCATCTTCAGGAATATTGATATCAGTGGGATTAATCATATCCACGGATACAGTATAAAATTTACAATCGCCATCAAACTTCTTTTCAACGGCATTTTTCATATAAGAACCATTAAGTAAAGTTTGAAGAATCATGGTACCTTGGGTAGAACGAAATTTATAGGCAAATTCCTTTAATTTTTCTTCACCTTGAGGGCCAGGATTAGCAATAGAGCTAGTTCCACCATTAGCATCATGGCCGGGTGTAAGAGTTTTATCGCCATATCCTATTTGTTCAAAAGTAGGAACGCCGTCTTTATCTTTTATTTCCATAAGCATATTCCAAAAGAAGGTATAATGTGATTCAGCATCACGATATTCACCAATAATACTAGTATTTTTATCCCCACGATCATTAGTGTACCCGTATTTCTCCATTTCCGGATTAGACCAAGAGCCTTTTAACATATCTGTGGCCGCACCATCGGATAAAACAACGACTGATGGGATGTAATTAAACGTATAACCAGCTACCTTAACAGTTGTCTCTTCGTTTAATAAGGCTTTTAAAGCTACATAATTACCAGCATTAATGTTGGTATTACCATTACGATAGGCACGATATCTTTTACTACCGCTATCAGATGTACTAATACTTTCATCAATATTAAAAGAATCATTAATATATCTTTTATCAACATAGATAAATCCACCACTCATGCCACCATTTTTGTTTACCTCGTCAATTGATTTCATTGGTGCCGGTACAAAACTGCCTTTATCCATATTTTTGGTACCCCAACCGGCATCCAAATAATGGTAAGGATTATTTTTATCATCACTTACTTCATAGTGGCCCATTGGGACAATTATTTTAGCAGTACCATTATCGTCACCATCGCTACCATATTCTTCAGCATTGCCAAAAACAGCAATTGCTACTTCATTAAAGGCGCCGGCACGCATCAAACTATCAATAGATTTATTAACAGCATTAACGGTTTTGTCCATCCTTGTTTTAGTCCAATCTGTTTTATTGTTATCATACATACTACCAGAATTGTCGATGACGATAACCGTTTTAGTTGGAGGTAAGCCTATCCAAGCTTGGCTTGATCCTAAAGCCGATAAAACATTTAAAAAGTCAGCATCAAAACTTACTTTACCATTATAGCCATCAGTATCCATATCTAAAGTCAGCTCATCAGATAAAACAGTTTTATCTGACCAGATACGTCCTGCGTATCTAGAACCATCTTTATCACTTAATAAAACCTCTTTATAAGAGTCCATCGTATTAGGGTCAGTAATATGTTTAAAAGATTGGTTTGCTGCTCCTAGTTTGCTATTACTAGTAACTCTAACTAGACTAGTACCTATACCAGTAATAATAGTCGCTAAAGATAGCATTACTATAATTAATTTATAATTTATCTTTCTAAAAACGTTTCTTATCTTTCTAACTTTTTTATGAAGCATAAATCCACCCTCTTAATTATTAATGTCTTTAAGTAAATAACTTAAGGCCAAATAAAAAGGTATGTTTTTAAGTGATTTTATCCTTTTTTAAAAAAAGAAAAATATCTGTAATTACTTTGAAAAAGTCATGTATATATGATATAATGATACAAGAATAGAGGCTTTAAGTTATTTACTTAAAGCCGTTTATTTTTCAAAGAAAAAAGGCTTATTTTTAAGCCTTTCAGACTGTTGACAAAAGAAATTTTGAAAACAGTCTTTTATTATTTATAAAAATTTAGTATAATGTATTTGTAAGGT
>CANRPL010000015.1 GCA_947632495.1 uncultured Bacilli bacterium | reverse complement strand
AGATTATGACTATCTAAAAATGTTAAGATTATTTTAGGAACATCTCCCCACCAAATAGGATAACCTAAATATATTACATCATAATTATCAGTATTTATATTATTGGATATTTCGGGTCTAGCATTAGAATCATTTTGTTCTTTATTTGCTCTTGAATTATTGTTCCCATAATTTAAATCACTATCAGTATATTCTTCTTTAGGTATAATTTCAATTAAATCTCCTTTGGTTGTATTCTTGATATATTCAGCTACTTTTTTAGTTGTTCCTGTTGCTGAAAAATAAATAATGGCAATATTTTTATCGTTAGTCGTCTCGGTGTCATTATCATTTGTATCTTCCGATGTTCCATTACTATTCCCACTTTCAGTTGTATTTGTATTATTGCTTGGTTCAGTTTTGTTATTATTAGAACTTATAATCAAAAAAATTATTATTATTGCTACAAATACTACTACTCCTGCAATGAAAGTTATTATTTTTTTATTCATTATTATTTTTCCCTCTTTCTATTTGTTTTTCCATTGATATTTTGTTAAATCCACTTTATCATGAAGAACCAGTATTCCTTCTTCTTCTAGTTTTTCCTTTTGTCTTTCTATTCCTCCAAAAGCAAAATGGCTTGATAAAAATCCTTTATTATTAACGACTTTATAACAAGAATATTTAGATTCATCTGGATTATGGTGAAGAATATTACCAACTACTCTAGCTAACTTTTTATTTCCTAAATATTCAGCTATTTGGCCGTAGGTTACTACTTTTCCTTTGGGGATCTCCCTTAAAAATTCATATACATTTTCTTTCATTTTCATTTCTAATTCTTTTCTTTTATATCACTTTGGTAATAAACAAATACTTTAATATAATCTTTTTGGTTTTTAGTATCACTAATTTGATAATAATAATTATGATTTTGGTTGATAGAAAGGGTAATTTTACCTTTAGGGCTATGTTCTTCGCTTCCAATTAATTTATCGTTTTCATCATAATAGGAAACGTTTAAGGCTTCAACATTATTTGGAACAAAAAGGTTGGCATCAATCTCTTTTGCCTTTTCTTTATCACTTTGAATAATCATGTAGTATTCTTTGGCTTCTGTATTATATTGAACAATATAGTTTTTTCCCTCTTCAACTCTAATTTTATTGTCTTTAAATGCAAGGATACCAACCCCTATTAATAGGATGGCAATCGTATAAAGAGCTTGAATTAAAATATTATCTGTTATAAATTTGAGAGTAATAAATTCATAAAACTTTTTAGCGCCTTTTAAAAGAATAAGATTTTTCTTACTTTCTTTCTTTTCCCTATCAGAAAAGACTTGACCACATTTTTTACAAAAATTGGCTTTAGCTATATTTTTCTTTCCACAATTTGAACATTTCATATTTTTACTCCTTGGTAGGTTCTGTTTCTGTTACTTTTATACAATTTTCTCCATCTTTTTTATAACCATCTGGACAAGTATAGTCTATTTTTACTGCTTCTGTTTTATGACATTTGTCACCGATGGAAGTTGTACCACTAGGACAAGTTTCTTTCTTTATTGCTGGTCTTTCATATCCTAAAATGGCATTACAACCAGTATCTGTAAAAGATTGATCACCAAAATTATATTGACAAGCATGATTTTGACTTCGATAAGTACTAGTCAAGCATATTAGATTTTTATCATAAGGAGTATAGGGATAATCAATTTCTCCATAATTCTCTTTATAGCTAGCAATTGTTTTAGCGCAACTATAACTGACGTTTTTACTATATGTTTTATTGCTGTAACATTTATTACCATTTAGATAATAACCATTGTTACAAGTTTCCTTTTTTTCGGCTTTTATTTTTTCTTCTTTGTAACATATATTGTCTTTTAGGGTGAAACCATCATCACAATGAAGGTTTTTACTTACAGCTTCCTCCTTCTTATTTTCTACACGATATTCTTGGGCTGTTTTTTCGACTTTTTGATCTTCGATGATAGGTGATATGTAACTAGTAATGGCACTGGTAATTGTAAATGCAATAGCAAAAGTTAGGGTAAAACCATAAAGGTGAAGGTGACAAAAATTACGAATAAGAAAAAGAATTTTACTTATAAAATTACCCGTATAATCTTTAAAAGTTTCGCCGAATAGCCATCTTAAAATGGGGCTATCTTTCTCTTCTAATTTGGCATTGCATTTTTTACATTTTTTGGAAGGCAATGTATTTTTGGTACCACAATACCAACAATATATATCTTCATTTTTTTTCATAATTCACCTAACATTCTATCTTTTTAAAATATCATAATTCTTCATTAGCTATTATATCAATATTTGATTAGGATAATATAAAAGCTATAGTATTACATATAACTGCAATAAAAAACATTATACCAGTCATTAAATCAGCTTTATCACTTTTAATTTTATAACGGCTTAAAAAAGTGACACAGTTATAAGCGCATAGCAAACTAACAATAGATGCCATAGGCTCGTTTTTAAAAAAGGAAATTAGCATTAAAATAATGGAGAATAACATCATGCCAATAAGACCATATTTCATCGATTTTAAATTGACTAATTCGGTTAACTTGATGATATTTTCCTCACTCTTTTTTTCGATGTCTTTTTTTTCTATTATTTCGCCAGCAAGGATTTCATTTATACTTACCCCTAATATTTCACTAAGGGGTTTAAGTAAAGACATATCCATTAGACATAATCCTCGCTCCCATTTACTTACAGCATTTTTAGTAATACCTAGTTTTTCAGCTAATTCTTCTTGTGTTAGCTCTTTTAATTTTCTTTCTTTAGCAATAAATTGTCCAATTTTTTCTTGATTCATATCGCTTGCTCCTTTCAAGAAGAACTATACCAGTTAAACATTATTTTTTAAACATACCAATGGTTTACTTTTATATTACTAATTATAAAAGCAACCATATATAAAACATTTTAACATTATTTTTTAGCAATTATGTGTTTAATTAGTCTTATGAATAACCATATTACTAGTATACATAAAGATAAAGCAGCATATTCAAATCCTATAAATATATACTCTATTCCAAATAAAAAGCAATCCCATCCTGTACCACCACATTGATGAAATATTCCTTTGTCAATAAAGTAGAAAAATAAATATCCTAATGCAATATTAGTGACTGCTATAGATATCGTGTTAACGATATTATATAGATAGCAATTTATTTTAGTTATCTTTTTACATTTTTTAATATAAATAATTAAACATATGATAGCGGCAATTATGGAAATAATAAATAATCCATAATAACTAATATATTCATATAAAAATGTCTCTTCAATTAATAAAATGGGTATCCATAATATTAGTATACTTCTAAAAAGTGACGATAATATATCCATTAATTTCTTCATAATATACCTCTTTACTAGTTTATTTTTATAATGTTTACTTGGTTACCATGTTCTTTAATAATACTTACTAAATCTAAAGCTTTTAGCCAAAGTGTTGCTGTATTATCATTAGGATGAACGCCAATAATACCAGATCCATTAAAAAAATCTTCATCTAAATAGAAAGTAACTTTTAAATCTTTATCATTTAATAACCCTAATGGCGTTACAGATCCTGGCTTTAGATTAAGAATGTTTATCAGATCATTTTCGCTAGCAAAGCTTAAACGACGTGTGTGATAATTATCACTAAAAGATTTCAAATCTATTTTTTTATCCCCTTTAAGGGTTATTAAATAATAGTTTCTTTTTTTATCATCCCTAACAAAAAGATTTTTCCCGTCATCTTCTTTATAGGGTAAATTGATGTCATTTAGTTCTTGCATATTATAAACAGCTTTATGCTCTGTAATTTCATACCATATCTTTTTCTTTTTTATAAAATCATATACTTCTTGTCTATTCATAAAAGCCCTTTCGAGTTATTTAAAATATTATATATCACAAATATTATATCAAAGAAAAAGCAAATCTCATATAGAGTTTGCTTTAACTATCTAATTTAAAAATTTAAATACTTGCTCTGGATATATTTTTAGCTCTTTGTTTATAAATTTATCGATATCGATCCATGTGGCATCAGTTTCGTTATTGTCATCAACTATATGATAAGATTCTTTATAATCTTCATCCATGATATCAACGTTATAAAATAATATTAATTCATGTGCTTTTTTTCCGTTATAAGTAAATATGTTTTCGACAATGCCTAAAAATTTACCTACCGTTATATCGATATTAAGCTCTTCTTTAAATTCTCTTTTTAAAGCATCTTTACTTTCTTCTAGAAATTCAATGCCACCACCTATACTTCGGTAAAATACTTCCTTTGTTACTTTATCATATCCTTCACTAACTAATATTTTATTTCCTCTTTTTGCGATACCAAGAACAATAGGTCTTATTTCTTTAAATTTGTTCATATCTCATTATTCCTTCTTCCTTTTTTAATTATCCTTGTTTCCAAAACATTTGATTATCTTTAAATTCATACTTTAGTTTATTTTCATCATATAAGTATGATAAATAAGATTTTATTGTACTACCAATTAGTACATATTGATTAGGATTCATGGTTAAGCCATATTCATCAAAGATTCTTTTTAAAATATTTTCAAAAGTAATTTCTTCACTACATATTTGATAAATTTTATCAGTTATTTCCTTAATTTTATGACGATTTAAATCTATTAAAGATTTAATATTATCGGTCACAAGACCATGGGATGGAACATATAATTTTCCATTTAAAGTATTAAGAAAGTCAAGGGTATTAAGATATTCTCTAATATCATATATAAAGAATAAATGATATTTGGTTATCGTATCTTCACTAAATAGCGAATCAGCTATAAAGTAAACATCATCACATGTCTTAATACCAATCATATCAAAGAAGTGCCCTTTTAAGGTGAAATATTCTAGCCCTTCCGGTAAGTTATCTTCAATTGAGATAACGTTAGATTCTTTAGCTAATAAAAATTTGTTTCTTAAATCTTTAAAAGGATGTCCTCCATAGAGAAAAGAGGGTTCGAGAAGGGGATATTCAGTAAAGCATTTTTCGATTTTATTTCCTAAAATGACACAGTCAGTTCGGTCTTGAATTATTTTATTTCCACCAATGTGATCGGCATTAGAGTGGGTATTGATAATACCTTTAATATGCCAACCTTGTTCTTCAATTATCTTTAAGATTTTTCTTCCCGCATCTTTATCGTTTCCTGTATCAATAAGATAGACATTATCATCATCAACTTTATATATTCCTATATTAGTAGGATTTTTTAAATAATATGTTTTTTCACCAATTTTTTCTAGTTCCATTATCATCACCTATTAATCAATTATTTGTTTAAATACTTCTCCTAAAGAAGCATTAATAACTAAATCAGCCATATGGTCATAAGGAGTACTAGAACGGTTAATTAGTACTAGATATTTACCTTTAAAATAATTAATTAGACCACTAGCTGGATAAACCATTAAAGAAGTACCTGCGACAATTAACATATCTGCTTTTTCAATAGCTGTAATAGAGTTATTAACGGTTGTATCATCAAGCCCTTCTTCATAAAGAACAACATCAGGTTTTATGACTCCACCACAATTACATCTAGGAATTCCTTCACTATTAAAAACATAATCAGCATCATAAAACTTATTACATTTCATACAATAGTTTCTTAAGACACTACCATGTAATTCATAAACTACTTTAGAGCCAGCTTTTTGATGTAGTCCATCGATATTTTGGGTTACAATAGCCTTTAGTTTACCTTGATGTTCTAGCTTGGCTAGTTTTAGGTGAGTTATATTAGGCTTATATTTTAAACTATTTAATTTATCTTTATAAAAAGTATAGAATTCATTCATGTGTTTCATAAAGAAAGTATGGCTTAATATTTCTTCTGGTGGATATTTATAATGTTGATTATATAACCCATCTTTACTTCTAAAATCTGGGATGCCACTTTCAGTTGATACCCCAGCCCCACCAAAAAAGACGATGTTATTACTATCATTAATCATTTTTTTAAGTTGCTCTATTTTATTTTCCATTTTCTCACCTTTTTCACCATTATTATAACATAATAATATATTGGAGTAATAAAATTAAAACTTACGAAAAAAATTTTTTTTTGTTAAAATTAATATGGGAGACGGTTAATGATGTTTAAGATTAATGATTATGTTATGTATAAGAAAGATGTGTGCAAAATTATTGATATTAAACACCAACAAATAAATAATCAAGATTACTATGTCCTAACGCCTATTGACGATGAATCACTAATTATTGATGTACCAATTAATAATCGTTTAAATAATTTACGTAGCATTATCTCAAAAGACGAAGCTGAAAAGCTTATTAAGAGAATTAAATCAATTGAACCTTTAACCAATATTAACGATAAGAATATCGAAAGTACCTATAAAGAGTTACTATATCATGGTGACCGTGATGATCTAATAAGAATTATTAAAACTTCTTATTTAAGAAACCAAGCGCGTAGTCGTGATAAGAAAAAGTTAAGTGAGAAAGATTCCAAATATTTTGAACAAGCTGAAAAGTATTTATATAATGAACTAGGTATAGCTTTAGATAAATCTTTTATAGAAACGAAAGAATATATTATTAATAGTATTGAGAATGAAACTCATAATTAAAAGATATCAATGTGTTGATATCTTTTAATTTGTTAATGACAAAACCATAACGACATTGCCACTTCCTAGAATTTCTTGCAATTCAGAAGTGGTTTTATTTTTTATATGCCCTATTTTGGTGTAACTCCATTCATTGTTGTGATAAAAAAGTGTTATTTGATTACCCTGATATAACATTAGATCACCAGGTACCGTTTTAATTTGTTTATCATTAGTTGGTAAACTAAACCCTAGAGAACCTACTTTTTCAAAAGAGCCATAATCGGATGCTTTAATTGTTATCTTGTTTTCTTTTAATTTATCAATTAATGCTTTAGTAGCGACATTATCTTCAAGTTCAAAAATTAAATTTTCACCGTTTACTTCAATCAATAAATCGTAATTCATCTTTTCTTCCTCAACTTTAGAATTCGTATTTTCCTGTGATTGGTCATCTTGAACCTTTGGCTTTTCCTGCGACTGTTTGTGGGGTAGGCTAAATAATAAAATTATTATGAATATGATGATGATGAAAGAAATTAAGATTACTTTTTTCATTATAAACACCTTCCTACTTATTATATAACAAAAAACCATATAATGGTTTTTTAATTTGTTATTCGATTGTTACACCACCATCAACAACGACTGTAGCACCAACCATATAAGAAGCCATATCACTAGATAAGAATAGAACAACATTACCTATTTCTTCTGGATTAGCAAGACGTCCTAATGGTATTTGCGTACAGAATAGCTGATAAGTAGCAGGATCATTATCTCTAACCCCTTTAATAAGTGGTGTTTCTGTAACGCCAGGACATACAGCGTTAATACGAATATTATTTTTACATTCTTCTAACGCTACTGATTTAGTTAAACCTAAAACAGCATGTTTACTAGTATTATATGGAACAATACCAGGATTACCTAATATACCTGATGTTGAAGAAATATTGACGATAGAACCACTACCATTTAGGTGCATAGCTTTAATTTCTTCCTTACAACAGTAGAAAACACCACGAACATCTAAATCAATTACTTCATCAAAATTTTCAACTGGTGTATCAACGAGATTAATTGTAGCGCTTGATTTACCAGCATTGTTACAAGCACAATCTAATTTACCATAGGTATCTAAAGTAAACTTAACCATAGCTTCAACTTCGTTAGCTTTTGTAACATCAGCTTTAAATGGTACTGCTTCACCACCACTAGCTTTAATTTCATTAGCGACTTTAGTAGCTGTTTCTTCATTATAATCTACAACAACTACTTTAGCTCCTGCTTTAGCGTAACATTTTGCGATGGCTTCACCAATACCTTGGCCACCACCTGTTACTAGTGCAACTTTGTTTTCTAATAACATAAATACCTCCTATTATTACATAATTATTATACCATAATCTTTTTTAAATAAACATTTGAAAAGATAAAAAAAGAATAAGTTAGAACTTATTCTAAAAATTAACAAATTTAAAACCTAGTTTTTTATATATTCTAGAAGCTCGTGGAGTATGAATAAGACGAGCAATAACTAAATTATATATTTCATCTATCATAATGATAGCACATAGGGTAAAGGCTATACTTAAAAAGACTTTTTTAGGTAGAGCTTGCGCTAGTTTGTAGCAAAGAGGTATTATAACATAAATTAATACTAATCCTGATAAACCAAAGAAAGTTACGCTTCTAAGACAGACAAATCCACCAATATTACCAAAGTTCCATATTTCTTTGTTATAATCCCAACAACGCCATCCATCAAAGAAAGTATACATAACATATCCTGAAGCAAATTCTAGGATACCACAGATAAGTAATCCTAAAAAGAATACTTTAAGGGGATTTTTACGATAACGAAAGGTTAGGGCATATATACCAAGAGCTCCATAGGCATATATATTAATCCAAGGTAAAAAATTTCCACCACGCCAATAAAACTCTTTCATACCGCCATTAAAGAAATAAAATATAAATTCATAAAACCAACCAAACAATCCCGCTATAACGATAATAAGGCAGATAATACCGATGTTAGTAATTAAATCAAATCCTGGTTTTTCATTTAAGTATTTGTGATAAAATGTTTTCATCTTACACCTCTTTTACTCATTATATAATAAAAAAAGATATATAACTATACCTTTTTTAGATAATTATAAATATGGCTGCTAATACGATGATAGGTACAAAGACTACTAACCCAATCGTTATTTTATCAGTCATTGATAAAACATTTCCTTCTTTTAAAATAATATTCCATGAAAAATTATTAACACATTTAATATGATAAATGAAAAAAGTAATACAAGCTCCTAAAGAGTATAAAATGAAATCATCAATATCGAATATACCAGATGATGTTATTAGCTTTAATGATTCAATAATAAAGATAATTAAAACAGTGGTTGAAAAGAAGTTTTTAAAATAATTAAGTTTACTAAATAATACTGGTAAATAAAATCCTAGAGGCATAAAAACAACTACTTTTCCCAATGTATTTATGATAACAGTATGCTCACTATAAAGAACGCCATAATTACTTAAGTAATTCATAATGGTTTTAAAAGGAGAGAGGTTAACGACATTAGTAAATGACTCAAAGAACGATGGGTTTGCTAGAGGATCCATTTGGGATACCTCTTTATTTAAAATGGGACTAACTACTGTTATCGATAATAAGATAATGACATAAAGAGCAAAGAACACATAGGTGTTTTTAGCTAAAGGCAAGCGGTTGTTAACATGTTGGGATAAAAGAAATCCAGCAAAATATAAACATATACCACTACCACATAAGAATAAGCATTTTGTTAGCTGTGACATATCAATTGATTCGATATAATCACTTAAAATAAAAAAGATAAAAAGGAGAAAAGAAATTCCATATAGAATAAAAGAAAATAATTTTTTCATCGCATTAATCAACCTCTCGTATATTATCTACATTATACAACGATATATTTATTTTTTACAAATGAATTTAAAAAACTAGATTTATAAGAGCCATTATGTTAGAATAATTGGCAAAAGGAGCTTTAAAATGAGTAGTAAAAGATTTGTTTTATATTTTATGATGTTATTAGTTTTATTTATGTCTTTCTTTTTTATCTCTAATGATATTCGTTTTTACCCAATAGGGGAGAGTGATGATAAATCATTCATACTCTATTTTTCAATTATAATCGCTATTATCGTTATATTTATTATTGCTCTTCTTATCCTTAAAAAGGTTAAACCCAGTGCATATAACCGTTTTATGTCCCTTTTCCTTGAGGAAGAAGAAGATTTTAACGGCGATAAATATATTGAAGATTTACGAAATAAAATAATTTTAGGATATAGTAATTCGCAAACTAAAAAATCTGAAAATAAGAAAAGTGCCGATATATTAGAGCTAATGCTCGATAATATGAAAGAGATTAGGGACTATTACGTTATAAGTAAAAAACAAGCTAGAAATGCTTTCTCATTAGCTGTTTCCCTTTGTATTACTGGTGTTATATTGATAATCCTTTCTGTTATTTTAGCACTTGCTTTTGATGTATCCGTTGCCATATCTATAATTCCAGCTATTGGAGGAGCTATATCCGAATTAATAGCAGGTACAGCCTTAATGGTCTATAAAGCGTCTTTAATCCAATTAAAAAATTACTATGATTCGTTGCATAATAATGAACGCTTTTTATCACTTGTTAATTTAGTAAGCAAGTTAAGTGCTAGCAAGCAAGACGAAGTATATGCCGATATAATAAATATCGAATTGCAGAAACTTTAATATAAAGAAAAGGAAAGCTTAATTTTGTTTAGCTTCCTTTTTATTAATTTCTTCTAGAATATAATCGACACTATTTGATAGTGAAAAGTTGATACTATAAAGAATTTTTTCACCATCAAATACATCAAACCAAAATGATTTATATGAATTATCTAATTCTTCCTTAATTCTAGAATCAGTCAAAAGTTTACTACGAACATCAATCATAAATTGAGCAAGCTCTTCTTTAGAACTAAAGTCATTTATATCAAAATCGATACTACTTATAGAAGGAAGAAACCCATATCCTTTTTCAATAGGATCAGTGACATCGTCTATCTTAATTCTAGAATCATTTATTTCTTTTATAGTGTTGGTAAGATAGATATCAAAATAATTATCATCTAGGGTATATTCACAAGAAAAACTATTAAAAATATATTCATCTTGCACATAAAAGGAAATGTTTGTATCTTCAGCTTTTACATTCCAAGTATTACCTTTAGCGTTATCACAGCCACCATCATCGCCACTTAATTCCGTTTCACCATAATAAGTGATATCGAATTTCTCATTAGGATATTTTTCCTTCAGATACTTTTGAACAGAATCTTTGGTGGATTTATGATTAGATGAACCGAAAATACACCCACTACAGGTTAGTACACTAGTTAAAACTAGTAATGTCATTATAAATTTTTTCATAACTTTTATTTACCTCTCATATCTTATCTACATTATATAACTATTTCTATATATTTTACAACAAAAAAAATTCATTGGCCTATTCAATGAATTTTTATATTACAAAATGGCAGAGGTAGCAGGAGTTGAACCCACATCAGCGGTTTTGGAGACCGTTATTCTACCATTGAACTATACCTCTATTTCCCAGTTGCAATAAATTATAGCACATTTTTTGGCATTATGCAACAATATTCATATACTATATTGGGTGAAATTATGATTATAAATTACACGAGTAATGAACGTGATTTATTAGCGCGTTTGATGCGTGCTGAAGCATTAGGGGAGGGTGCTTTAGGTATGCTTATGGTTGGTAATGTTGTAGTTAATAGAGTTTTAGCTGATTGTTATACTTTTACAGATATAACAAGTTTAAGTAAGGCTATTAATCAGTCTCCTGGTGGATTTAGTGGAACTAGTAGTTCACTTTTCTATGGATCACCAACGACGAAAGAACGTGGTTTAGCGAACCGTATTTTAAAGGGTGAATATTACTATCCAGCAACTAATGCTTTATGGTTTTATGCAAGCAGTAGTAATTGCCGCTTTAAATGGTATGATCAAAGTTTAGCAGGACGCTATAAAAATCATTGCTTTTACCAGCCAGAACAAGGGGTATGTAATACACTTCATTAGTTGACTTTAAAGGATCATCGTGGTAGAATACATCAGCGGAGGACCTATGAAATATACTTGGAAAATTGAAGATATTAAAAAGCAATTGGATAAGCTTCAAAAAAGTTCTAGGCTTGACGATTTAAGTAATCTAGAAAAGTATATCTATACATCGATGCTTACTGATATTGGTGTTTTACCAAAAGAAAAACCGGTAGCTATAAGTCGTGATGAATTCTTTGAAGTTTGTAGTAATTTTAATCTCGACTATTTTAATAGCTCTTTTTTCCGTATGGTTAAATATCTAGCAAATATGTTTGCTGATATTGATTTAGATGAGAAGCCTCCAACCCTAGCTGAAGAATCACCTGATAGTGTTATTTCCGTTTGCCGTGATTTTTATAAACGTCATGATAAAAATAACCTAAATTATTTCAAGCGAATGATATCAATACCTGAACGTATTAATTTTGTTAAAGGTAATTTACACAATCCTTTTGCGGGCCGTACTTATATCATATCGCTTAATAGTTTTTATGTTTTAATAAATGGTGTTAACGCTATTCATGATATTGCCATAACGATTCATGAATCAAAACATGTAGAGGGCCTTGCCAAAGGATATCAAGCTGGAATATCCCTATATCAGGAATTGCCATCATACATATATGAGATGCAGTCATTGGATTATCTTTCCTATATTGGATATGAAAATGAGGCAGTATCTTGGTTACGACGTCAGACTGTCTATAAATATGTATGCCAAATAAGAAAAATGGCTAAACAGATGGATATTATTAAAAAGCTTTTTGATGATACTGACTTTTTTTCAGCTGTTTATGATGGCTATGATTGGTGTCGTGAAGAATACGGTTTAGATGAAATTTATAATGTTTTAAAGCAAGGATATCCTAAAAGTACGATTAGTAATATTATTTCCTTTGTCGTTGGAACAGATATTTATCTTCATACACCATCCAATAATATTGACAATGTCTTATCATGTTATATTTTTGGAATGTATAAGATGAAACCTGGAATAATTCATGGTATTGTCGACTATGTAGAAATGATTTTGGGTACTGATAATAATAAAAATAAAATTATGCATTTCAGTATTGACAAATAAAAAGATATCTTATATAATCAAGAGGTAATAAAAATTTTATTGCCTTTATGGGGAATTAGCTCAGCTGGCTAGAGCACCTGCCCTGCACGCAGGGGGTCAAGGGTTCGAATCCCTTATTCTCCACCATTTTGTTATTTAACCATTCTCAAGAATGGTTTTTTTAATACTTTACTTTATTAATTTTTTAAGGTAACATTTATATAGGTGATAGTATGTCTGATGATAAAAGAAGAATAAAATTACTAGTTTTTTATACAATTATTTGTATCATCATCAGAATACTATTTTTTACATATCAATCTAATGACTATGAGATGTTTTTAAGTGGATGGATGCAGTATTTAATAGATAATGGAGGAATTTTAGCTTTAAAATATTTCTTTGCTAATTATAATTTACCTTATTTAACCATTATGGCCCTTCTATCATATATTCCAATTAACCCATTATATACTATTAAAATTGTATCAATTATTTTTGATGTTTTAATAGCTATTTTAGCCTATAAAATGATTATCAAATTTCATCCATCGGATAAAAAAGGTAAATACGCTACGTACGTATATATGGTAATTCTATTATTACCGACAATCTTTTTAAATTCAGCAGCTTGGGGTCAATGTGATGCGATTTATACTTTCTTTGCCTTATTAGCGGTATATTTTCTTTTGGATAAGAAGTATGCCCGAGCTTTTATTTCATTAGGCGTTTCTTTTGCCTTTAAATTACAATTTATTTTTCTTTTACCACTATTTGTGATAATGTTTTTCTGTATTAAGAAGATATCAATTAAAAACTTTATTTATCTTCCCCTTGTCAATCTTGTCTTATGTTTACCGGCTATCATTGTCGGAGCTTCACCTTTTTATACTTATGAAGTCTATTTTGGCCAAACAATGTTATATGATCGTGCTTTAAATGTTTTTAATATTTATAATTATTTACCAACAGGAAGTTTAGTTAATATTTTAGGTGTTATTATAACTTTAGGAATGTTTTTAATATTATTAATTGCTTGTTACCGAGCAAAATTTAAATGGAATAGCAAAGAGATAATAACTGTGGGGTTACTAAGTATTTTAATATGCTTTTATTTCTTGCCATGTATGCATGAAAGATATTTATATATGGCCGATATTTTAAGTGTTATATGGTATTTATTTTATAATAAAAAGATATATATTCCGGTTATTATTAATCTTTGTTCATTACTAACCTATATGAGTTATTTACTATATGTACCGAATTTTAATTTTTTTGCTTATACTTTCCCCGTTTTATTACTAATCGTTATTATTGAATTGTTAATTATTTTATTTAAGAAAAAATTAGAAGATGAAAAATATTGATAATCTCAATATTTTTTTTGATATTCCATTTATAGGGGTTCTAATATTTAATTGTTATTTAAAAGATAGTATGTTATAATTATAGCTGACAAAGAAAGTTATGGAGGGATCGTATGACGATAGCAGGAGTACTAGATTACATCAGAATATTTGTCGATATATTATTAGTATGGATGGTTTTATATTATACTTTAAAGAGTCTACGCAAAAACGTTAAGATGGTTTTGCTATTTAAGGGTATAATATTTATTTTAGTATTAAAATTAATAAGTTATGTTTTTTCATTAACGACTATTGATTGGGTTTTAAATTATGTTCTAGAATGGGGCGTTTTAGCGCTTATCGTTATCTTTCAACCTGAAATTAGAAATGTGTTGGAACAATTAGGCCGTAGTCAGTTATTAGGACGTCACAAAGTCCTTACGGTTGATGAACGTGAAAAAGTTGTCTATGAAATAGTAACCGCAATGGAAGCTATGCGTAAGACAAGAACAGGAGCTTTAATTGTTATTGAAAGAGATAATAGTTTGAGTGATTACATTGAAAAGTCTAAAAAGATATATGCTGATATTTCAAGTGAATTGTTAGTAACATTATTTTTCCCAAACAACCCACTTCATGATGGTGGTGTAATTATCCAAGGGGATAAGATAACTAGTGCGAGAGCGGTTTTCCCTACTAGTGATAATTCAAAGATTAATCGCCGATTGGGAACACGTCACCGTGCTGCTTTAGGTATTTCCGAAATTACAGATTGTATTTCTTTAATTGTATCTGAAGAAACAGGACGTTTATCATGCGCTATCAATGGTGAATTACATTATAATTTATCTGCTGATGAATTAAAGCTTTTACTTTTAGATGAATTAAAACCAAAACATAATGTTTTAGTTGATGATGAAGAGGAGGCTGATGTCAATGAAAAAGAAGACTAGTCTTTTCAAACGTATTGTTTCAGTCTTTGATAAATATATTGTTATCCCAATTACACGTATTG
Organism: uncultured Bacilli bacterium; assembly: GCA_947632495.1. Classification (GTDB taxonomy): domain Bacteria; phylum Bacillota_I; class Bacilli_A; order RF39; family UBA660; genus UBA5578. The sequence goes on along the minus strand of CANRPL010000015.1, from coordinate 7,404 downwards.
TTTTACGTATAACAAGATTATTTGATAGCTCTAGCCACTGGTTTGAAACTTTCTTATCAAAACAAACGACTTTATTATTTCTATCTTTATTTCTAGCGTTAGGCCTTTATATCTTTGTCGATAGTAAACTTCTAGCCTATAATAATCGTAGTGCCGAAGTATTCCGTGATCAAAAGGTTGAGGTTTTATATGATGATGAAAGATTTGCTTTAGAGGGTGTACCGGAAACTGCGGATATTACGTTGATGGGTAATAAGGCTGACTTATATATTGCTCGTCAACAACAAGCTAATCATAGTGTTACAATTGATTTAAACAATATTACGGAGCCAGGAACTTATGAAGTTGAATTAAAATATAATAGTGGTGATTTAAAGTCTATTGAAACAAGTGTTAACCCATCTAAAACAACAGTTGTTGTACATGCTAAACAGACGGAGAATCGTAATTTAACTTATTCGGTAATTAATACTAATCATTTAGATAGTACTATTAGTGTCGAAAAGGTAACTCTTAATATTGATCAAGTCTTCATCAGTGGGGCTGGCTATAAAGTTGATCAAGTAGCGATTGTTGAAGCTCTTATTGATGTTGATAAATTAAAATCGAAGAAGAGCGGAAAACAAACTTTTGAAGATATTACTTTACGTGCTTATGATGCCGACGGTAATGTTGTTGATGTGGAGATTTCCTATAAAGTAAAACCGGTTGCAGAAGTAACATTAAGTTCTTCTTCACGTACTGTTCCACTTAATTTTGTTATTGATAAGGCCTTGCCATTTGGTAAAGCTATCGAATCCTATACCTTTAGTCGTGATACGGTAACCGTTTATGGTTCTAAAGAAGCTCTTGATACGTTAGCTACCGAAGGAATCGATATTAAATTTGATGCAAGTAATTTAACTAAAGATTATAGTGGTACGGTTGAAATACCTATGCCAAACGGTATTACGAAAATGGATACTAACCGTGTTGATATTGATATTAAAGTTACTAGTAGTGTATCTTCATCTGATTATAATTTAACAATCAAGGTTGATAAATTAAATGAGCCAGATGGCTATCATGTTGGACCAAACAGTGATGCCGATGTTGAAGTTTTAATTAGACCAACATGTGCTGAAAAGGTATGTAAAGCTCTATCATCAGCTGATTTAGAGGTATATATTGACCTTTCTTCTTTAGCTGGTAAAAAAGAAGGCGTTTACGAATTGCCTGTTCAAGTAAGACCAAGAACAGCTAATGCTCGTTTAACAACTTTTGTTATTAGCCCAGAAAAAGTTAAAGTTAAATTAATGCGTGATTAAAGCCACTTTGTGGCTTTTTTCTTTACTTTTAAAGCAAGTTATGATAAGATAAGCAATCTAGGGGTGAGAGTATGGGTAACAACTCTTTTGTAGGTTTAAATTACGATAAAGTTATGGAGATTGTAACGCCAGAGACAGCTACATATATTAACAATCTTTTAGGAATTTTACGCGGACTTGAAAGTGACCATTTTGTAACTAAAGTTAGTGGTGGTAAAGTTGAAAATAAGTATCATATTATTCTTTTAGCAGCACTTGAATCTTTATATCAACTAGGTAATGATTATGCTACCTATTTAAATCAAATTGGTTATGTTCGTCCAGAGACTTCGTTTAGTACTTTAAAGACATCTATTGATGAGCGACGTTCACTTTTTAGTCGTTATGGCGATGTCTTACCAAAATTTCCTTTGTTCGAGCGTTATCGTTCTTTAGTGCCATCGCATATTGCCTTAAATGCTTTAGATATTGCTAGACGTACTATGGATAGTACAACCAATGTGGCTAGAGCTTTAGGTGGTTATTATGCCGTTGATAATTTTTATGGCAATTTAGCAAGTTTAGCTAAAGCTAATATTAAGACTTTAAATCATAAATTATATCAAGAATTTTTTGATGGTGTACCTGTTGATGTCGTTGCGAAAATGGAAAAAGCTTGTAAGAATTTGCAATGTATGGAAGGTTACGCTAATAATTACGGTGATAGTTATTGGATCAATACTTGTACTAGAGAAGATAAAGCTGCTGTAGCAATGTTACTAGCTTTAACTACATCGGATAAAACCGACTATAATGAAGCTATAGTGCATTTCTTGAGCGATAATCATGTCGAACGTGACCGTATTATTCAGTCTTTAGATTTAAGCCGAGTATATTTTACGAATCCACCAGAATTATCTATCACGACATTAATTCAATTTTTTTCTCCTTATTTAAAGGATGTTTCAGATAAAAGCAAGATGACTGTCGGCGACTTACTTGAAAAATGTTTTGATCGCAATCTTATTGGAAGTATTGAGACATTAAAGTTAGTTGTATCTTTTGGTGGAGATACTAAAAATATCAAAAATATTGATGCTAAAATAAAGGATCAAATAGCAGTTATTCAAAGACAAAAGAGTCAAAAAATAATTGATGACTTTTATAAAGATTTAAAATATGAAACGCAGGAATTTATTGAATTAACCGTCAAGATTTATGAATTATTACTTAAAAAGATGCAAGAGGGAAAGCATAATAAAGATATTTTATTAGATGAAGACGATGCCGATACTTTAGCTTTATTTATAGCATCCTATTATGTTAATGGATCAGTTAGTAATTTCTTTAAGGGACATGGTATTACTTTAGATAATGTTTTAAAATTAATTAATATAACTATTTCTAAAGAAGAGATAGATGCGATGAAAGTCGATGGCAATATATTGACGTCTCGTTTTAAACGCTTTGTTTTTGACGGAAATAACCATGGTCAACTGCGTGAAAGGATAACGATTCAAAGTATCATTTTAAATCTTTGTAATCGTGATTTTAATCGTAGTGTTATTATGGAATCAATATTTACTAAACTAGCTCATGCATCGTTAGATAAAGATTTTAAAAAGCAATTAGATGAATATATGGCAGATGTTGAAAGGAAACGTATTAATGTTTTGCGTAATGATTTATTCCAAGGTTTGCCTAGTGAAACTATTACTTTTTTAGAGCAATTATCAATTGTTCATCAAATGTTAGCAAATGTTGATTTAGAAGCTATTCAACCAGTAGCGATTATATATACGATATCTTTAGTGGATAATTATATAGAATTAAGGCAATTCTTAAAGACATATGGGTTAGATTCTCACCATTTTGAAAAATATCTTCCATCACATTATAGCTATGATTCTAGAAAGCAAGTATCTTTTGATGTTTTGAATGAGTATTATCGTGATTATATTTTTGGGGGTCATAATAAAGGTAAAGAACGTTTTGAGATTGATGTTAAAAGTATTTTAGCTAATGCCTTTAATAAGGAATTAAGTTCTACTATTTTAATAACCAAGGTATTAGGTGATAGCGCCTTATCGTATGATTCTTTGCAGGACTTTGATAACTTCTTTAAGTCTTATGCTCTTGAAAAAGCAAAAGAAGATTTATGTAGTAAACGACAAGCAGTATGGAAATATTGGGATATAAATGCCACTACATATATTGATAATGCTAGTATTTTATTTAGTCGAATTAAAAATAAATTAGATAGTGCGAAAGAAGGATCTTTAGCTACGTTTACTACTAGTGATGCTGATGTTGAAAAATTAGCTATGTTATTGTCTATTTATGTTGATGATAAAACTAAATATATTCGTGATTTTTTTGAACATAATAATTTAGCTTTACCAGCAATTCTTGCTCTAGTTGGTTTAGATGCTAGTATCATGAAAGATCTTGCTAAAGAAAGTGCTGATGATAAAGTATCATATGAACACTTCGCTAAATATTTAGTCAGTGAGCGTCATAGCTATGATGATCTTAGATTCGTTGTTGTTCGTCTTCTAAAAGATAATAGCGGTAATAGTGACATTATTGAACGGATAACTAAAAAGCTTGGTGGCAATTATGAATTCTTAAAAGAAGAGGTTGAAAACCTAGCTTATCATGTTGAAGTTTTATCACCAGAAGAACGTCTTAAAAGATTGCGTGATCAAACTGTAAGTACCCTTGATAGTGGTGACTTACAAAGCATTATTAACTTTGGGACCGGTTTATCAGAACATACAAAGTTTATATATGAGGAATTACCTAGACGTGCTAAAGAGGATACAACAGGAGAGGCCTTAAAACGAATTAATGATGAAATGGGTAGTTTATATTCTAAACCCCAAATCGAAGAATTAGATGTACCGTCTAAAACACAAGGTTTCTTCGGCCGTCTATTTGCAAAACCTAAAAAAGAAGAAATGACGACATCAAAGCAAGAACCTGTACTTGACGTAACGCTTTTAGAACAAGTAAAAGAAGATATTAGAGATTGTATGGATACTTTATCAAGTGAACTTATCGGTTATGACTATATCCGTAAATATCTTTCAACATATCGTGCCAAAATTATTGAACATCGTCGTCTTTTCGATCAAGCTGTTGCTGATTTAGAGGCTAAACTACAAAAATTATCACCTGATAGGGAAGAAGATTTTGATGAATATGTGATAACGGAGGGCAATTTAAGAATTATGCGCTCGAAAGCTCAACGTTTTGCGACAATGCAGGCTTTAGCGACCCAAGAATTTGTTAAAGTTACGCAAATAATTGTTGATCATTCTTTATCATCTGACGCGTTAGAATTATGCCGAACCCATTTATTACCATTTATTGGTATGGAAAGCGCTATTAGTATTGGTTTAGGTACTGAAAAGCAAGCTTTGGATATATCTGAAACGATGGTTGGTTTATTCCATGCTCTATTAACTCGTAATATTTCAGAAATAACATCTAATATGGCTCGTATTCAAGCTGCTGTACCAGCCGAAAGGTATACGGCTTTAGAGGCCCAGTTAGAAGATTATCTTACTAGTATTAAAGCTTATAAAGAGATTGAAAGTAAAGAGACGGAATCTTTTGAATCATCCACGAGCCCTTTCAATTTAACTTTAGACGCACCAGATACCATAGTTCCTGATACTCCTAAAGTGAAAGTTTATACTAATTCTACACCACAGCCAAATGATAAATAAAAGCTATCTTTATGATGGCTTTTTTTCATATTTATTCTATTTACTAATATACTTAAATGAAAAGAGGTAGATATGAAAAGATATTTATTTATATTAATTAGCTTACTTTTGGTGGGTTGTGGACGTAATAATAAAGCTAATGTTTTTAAAAATATTAAAAAGAAAACCAATGAACTTGAATCCTATGTTATGGAAGGTGAATTAAGTTTATATAATGGTGATGATAATTATACTTATAATGTCAGTGTAAGCTATAAGAAAGATGATTTATACCGCGTTAGTCTAGTTAATAAAGTTAATAATCATGAACAAATTATCTTACGTAATGAAGATGGTGTTTATGTTTTAACTCCATCATTAAATAAAAGTTTTAAGTTTCAAAGTGATTGGCCATACAACAATTCACAAGTATACATACTAGAACGTATTATTAGTGATATTGAAAATGATAGTGATAAATCTTATGAATATAAAGATGATATGCATATTTTTAAAACAAAAGTTTTATATTCTACCAATAATGAGTTAACAAAACAACATGTTTATTTCGATAAAGATTATGTCTTAAAGAAAGTAGAGGTATACACGGATAAAGATATTTTAGCGATGCAGTTTAATGTTAATAAATATGAAGAAAATACCCGTATTGATGATAATATTTTTAATCTAGATAGTAATATTGATATAAATGAAGATGCTAAGACATCTAAAACGATTGAAGATGTCATTTATCCAATGTATTTACCAACAAATACTTATCTAACATCACAAGATCGCGTTAGTAAAGATAATGGAGAGCGCGTCATTTTAACATTTGCGGGAGATAAGTCATTTACTTTGATTGAAGAAACGGTTGATGTAAGTAAAGATTTAGAGATGAATCTATCTTATGGTGAACCAGACATTGTCATTGATACCATCGGTTCAGTTACTGACTATTCCATTAATTGGATGAGCAATGGTGTTGAATATTCGCTCCTATCGGATAATTTAGACCGTGATGAGTTAATTTCGGTTGCTAAATCAATTAATTCTTCATCAATAACAAAATAGTATTGGCTTTTTAAACTTTTATGGTATAATATCTTTGGTGATTTTATGAAGAAGGCAAAATTGATTGAACAAAAGACCAAAGATGAAAAGGAAATGGTTAGTAATACTTTTTCAATTAAAAAGCTATTAGTCATTATTGCGATTATTATTCTTGTATTAGCAGCCTTTTATTTTATAACAGATTATTTTATTAAGAATCGAAAGACTGATGAACAAGCTAATCCTTTGGATAGTGTTAATGTTAGAGAATCTAATGATATCGATTATAGCTATGTCGATAAAATGGTTGCTTCAAGTTATTATTTATTAATCGACAAACCAGATGATGAGAATAATGATCAATATGATCAAATTATTAATCTATTAAAATATAGTTCTTTCCCAATTGAATTTTATTATATTGATTTAGGAAAAGATGCTAATAAAAGCCTTTTAGCTGATAAGTCGTCTTTAAAGTCATTAGATGATTTAAAAGTTAAAGATACAACCTTAATTCTTGTTAGTGATGGTGAGATTAAAGAAACTTATGAAGGTAGCGAAGCTATCACCAATCATCTATTCTCATATTTTACAACATCAACTGATGAAAGTGATTCAAATAGTAATAGTAATCAAACAGAGACGAGTAATAAAGAAGATACAAGTAATAAATAAAAAAATCTATGAAAAAATAGATTTTTTTTGTGCATAATAAAATTAGGTGATAGGATGCCATTACTCATACTATGTATCAAAGTTTTTTGCGTTCGTATTTTAGATGTATCTTTAGGAACTATCAGAACTGTTTTAACAGTTAAAGACCATATTGTCAAAGCATCCTTTATTGGTTTTTTTGAAGTGCTAGTTTGGTTTTTAGTTGTTAAAGATGCCTTAAATAGCGATATTAATAGTTTATGGATAGCCATATCGTACGCTGGAGGATTTGCGGCTGGAACTTATATCGGTGGTAAATTATCACTTCTCTTTTCACGTAAAGAAGCATATAGCATCCAACTTATTATCAAAAAAGACAAACAAGCTTTAGTAGATCATTTACGAAAAGAAGGCTATGCTCTATCGGTTATTGAAGTAAATGGCTATAATAATGAGTCTCGTCTTTTAATATTTATGGAAATAAGTATTTTACAACTTAATGATTTAAAAAGAATAATCAAAATGTATGATGATAATGCCTTTATGGTGGTAAATGACACGCGCGTTGTTTATAATGGCTATTTTAGAGAGCTAACTAAAAAATAATATTTATATTATTTTTTTCAGACTGTTGACAAATAGGTAAATATTTTTACTTATTTGTCTTTTTTTCATAAAAAATGAAAAATCTAGGATAT
>CANRPL010000014.1 GCA_947632495.1 uncultured Bacilli bacterium | reverse complement strand
GATGATTTTCATCATCCTCTATAATTAGATTCATTTATCAAATTTATTGTCTACCAACACTATTTGACAAAGAACCTCTTTTTTTAATTTTCATCAATAATATTTAAAATATTAGGTAATATTTGTTTTTTACGAGATACGATTTTAGGTAAGTAATATCCTTGTTCTATCTTTTCTATATCAAAGGCTTTCTCTAAAATGTTTTTACTTTTTTCAGAATAGTATACATAAGAGGCTTCATTAATTATATCCGTAATAAAGAAAGCTAAAATATCGAAATCTTTAAGGCGTGATTCTTTTTCAATAACTTCAATAAGTTCTTCTTCACGACTCTTTATTTCGTCAATATTTAAAGTATTAATTTGTGCAAGACCAAGCTTATAATCGCCTTCGTTATAATCTTTTAAGTCAGCAAATAATACTTCTTGCATTGTTTTACCCTTAATAGAAGAACCAGCTTTAAACATTTTAATAGCATAGTCATCAATATTGATATTTCCAATTCTAGCTAATTTATGAGCCGCTTTAATATCTTCTTCACTAGTTGTAGGTGATCTAAAAAGTAGAGTATCAGATATTATAGCTGAAAGTAATAAACCAGCTATGTTTTTGGGAATACTAACATTAGAACTTTGATATAATTGATAAATAATTGTAGCGGTACAACCAACTGTCATCGTTCGAAAATTAATAGGTTGAATAGTACCGATTGTACCTAGTTTATGGTGATCAATGATACCGACAATTTCAGCATCATCCAACCCATCAACACTTTGTTCTTTTTCATTATGATCAACTAGGAAAACCTTTTTTCTTACCTTATTATTGATATCGGACGGTTGAATTAAACCTAAACATTCACCATGACGATTGACAATAGGATATACTTTATGTCGCAATTTATTATGTTCTTCATTAAAATCACGAATATAATCAAATTCACTAAAAGTTTTAATGTTATCATATTCACATAATGTTTTGGCGTAGTTGCACATACCGATAACTTTGATAACATTAAATGTTCGAAGTGGTGTCTTAATAATGTTGACATGTCTTTTTTTAGCCATTTCAATATGTTTTTGTTTGATTAAATTGTTACCGGTGATAATGATTAGTTTAACACCCTTTTCAATAGCGTTTTCAATAATAGAGTGACGGTCACCGACAATCAAAATATCATTGCTACCTAATTCCACAGTATTAATGAAAGTTGTACTACGATATGATGCGACTAAAACATTACCTTTAATCTCATCATCAAAACGTAAAATACGACGACCATTTAAGGTTTTGATAATATTATCATAAGAGGTGTTAATAATATCATAATCCCAACTAATTAATACGTTTGCAATGTTTTTCATAGATAGTAGTCCAATATAATGATTAGTACTATTAACCAAAGGGATAGAGCTTAAATGATTATCTCGTAAATATTGAATAACATCATAAAGGGAATCTTTATCATAACAAAATAAACCTTTCCCATAGCTAACATCACGTATTTGAAGACGGACATCATTTAGATATCTAGGAACAGGTACATTGAAATAATTAAGAACAAATTTTGTTTCAGAATTTAAGTCACCAATGATACGGGGAATTGTATTGTTACCTAGTTTATTCATTAAATCAGATAGCGCTATCGCACTACATACAGAGTCGGTATCAGGTTTTTTATGTCCAAAAATAAAAGTTGCTTTCATTATGTCACCCCTTTTTAAATATTTATTCTATGGTTATTTCATTGTAGCATATTCCCGTCTTTTTTTAAAGTATAAAAAAGCAATATTCATCCAAAATATTAAGGAAAGGTGCGTGTTTATGAGTACAGGAATTACCCGAAAAATAGATGCATTAGGGAGAATCGTTATTCCTAAAGAGATTAGGGAAAGATTCAATATAAAAGAAAATGATTATTTAGAATTTGTTTTATTTCAAGATGGTTTTTCAATTAGAAAGTATTCTAAAATAGGTAAATTACAGTCTTTAGCGCAAGAGTTAACTGATACTTTAAATATGTTTTTAAAAGCTGAAGTATTTATTGCTGATCGTGATCGTATATTAGCGTATACTGGTAATTATAAAGATAAATATATTAATAAAAATATTAGTACCTATTTGATTAAAGCTATTCATCGTCGTGAAGCTCTTTTTGAAACATATGAAAAAGAGTTGCCAATTACTAATCAAGATACTGTAACTTGTAGCTATATTGATGAGACGATAGTCGCGAATAGTGAAGAAGCAGGTATTATATGTTTATTTAAAGAGAATAGTAAGGTAGATGAACAAGATCTTAAAGTTATTAAAATAGTTACTAATTTTTTAGTTAAATATTTAGAACAGTAAAATTATCTTTAGCTTGAAGAAAAGAAAAGGTTATGTTATAATAGCGTTGTTTAGAGGCGAAGAAGGAAAGAAAAATAGGGATTATTTTCGTAGAGAACTTGGTTAGGTGAAAGCAAGTAAATAGGAACTATTTCGAATGGGTCTGGAGCTTCTTAATGGATAAGATTAAGACGTTAACAACGTTATAGTTTAAAGGTAAACAATGTTTACGAATAAAGGTGGTACCACGGTTTTTCGTCCTTTTAGGATGGACCGTGTTTTTTTGTAGGTGATAGTATGTTAAAGCAAGATAAATTTTTATTTGCTCAAGTAAAATGCAATATTATTGATGATCGAATGCGTAGCTAATTTCATTTTTAGAAAAAGAAGAGCATTTTATTATTAGGAGGATTATATGGAAAAAGAAAAATATTATATAAGTACCGCAATTGCTTATACATCAGGCAAACCTCATATTGGTAATACTTATGAAATTATTTTAGCTGACGCTATTGCGCGTTATAAAAGAGCATTAGGTTATGATGTATATTTTCAAACAGGTACTGATGAACATGGTGAAAAAATAGAATTAAAAGCTAAAGAGGCGGGAATTACCCCTCAAGAATATGTTGATAAAGTAGCGAGCGATATTAAGCGTATTTGGGATAAAATGAATACAAGTTATGATCGTTTTGTTCGTACGACAGATCCTAAACACGAAAAGCAAGTTCAAAAGATATTTAAGAAGATGTACGATAAAGGTGATATCTATAAAGGTGAATATAAAGGATTATATTGTACTCCTTGTGAATCTTTTTGGACAGAATCACAATTAGTTGATGGTAAATGTCCCGATTGTGGTCGTGAAGTAAAAATAGCTAGTGAAGAAGCTTACTTCTTTAAGTTATCTAAATATCAAGATCGTTTAGTTGAATACATTGAAAGTCATCCTGATTTTATCCAACCTGAATCTCGTAAAAATGAGATGTTAAATAATTTTATTAAACCAGGGTTACAAGATTTATGTGTTTCTAGAACCTCTTTTACTTGGGGTATACCAGTTGATTTTGATTCTAAACATGTAGTCTATGTATGGTTGGATGCATTAACTAACTATATTACTAATATTGGTTTTGATGTTGATAACCCAACTGATGAATTTAAAAAATATTGGCCAGCAGACCTACACTTAATTGGTAAAGATATTATTCGTTTTCATACTATTTATTGGCCATGTTTCTTATGGTCATTAGATGTTGATTTACCAAAACAAGTATTTGGTCATCCTTGGCTTTTAACTAATAATGATAAAATAGGAAAGAGTCGTGGTAATGCCATATATGCTGATGATTTAGCTGACTTATTTGGTGTCGATGCTGTAAGATATTATGTCTTACATGAAATACCATTTGCTAATGATGGTAATTTAACATATGATTTATTAATTGAAAGATATAATTCTGATTTAGCAAATATTTTAGGTAATTTAGTAAATCGAACTATCTCAATGGCAAAAAAATATTTCAATGGTATTGTTCCTAGCATTGGCGTTAAAGAAGATATTGATGCTGATTTAATCAATACTGTAACTAGTGCCATTACTAAAACAACAGAAGATATGAATAATTTAAGAGTTGCTGATGCGATCGATAGCGTCTTTGAAATCTTTAGACGTAGTAATAAGTATATTGATGAGACAACGCCATGGACACTTGCTAAAGAAGAGAATACCGAAAGACTTCAAACCGTTATTTATAATTTATTAGAAGCTATAAGAATAGGAGCGGTATTACTTCATTCCTTTTTACCAGAGACAGCGGAGAAAATTTTTGCGCAATTAAATACTGATTTAACTGATTTTTCAAGTATTGAAACTTTCGGTAAATTAGAAAGCGGCAAAGAATTAAATGATCCATCACCACTATTTGTTCGTATTGATAAAGAAGCCTTTTTAAAAGAATTATCACAATAATTCTTTTTTTGTCGTAAATAAATGTAAAATGTATGCATTTGTCGAAGATAAATTTATCAATAATATTTTTTATTATGCTATACTAATATCTGTTAGGAGAGATTATATGACATCTAGTAACACTTATGGATTACGCGTTGTAATTAATTTTATTATCGTTTTATTGTTAATGTTATTATGTAGTTTTGTTGCTAACTTCAAATATATTGATCTATTATATATGATTACAGCTATTATCTTTGTTATCAAATTATTGAGAATGGAAAAATGATAGATACTCATTGTCATATCTTTAGTGAATATTATGACAATATTGAAGAAGTAGTAAATAAAATGAATGGCTATATGATTGTAGCTGGATGTGATGATAAAACTAATTTAGAAGTTATTGATTTAGTAAGTAAATATGATAAAGTTTATGGTGTTATTGGGATACAGCCAGAAGAAGTTTCTCAAGTAACAAATAAGAGTATTAAAATAATTGAAGAAAACATAAACCATCCGAAAATTGTTGGTATCGGCGAAATAGGACTTGATTATCACTATGGCATAGATGATATAGATAAGCAAAAAGATATTTTTAGAACTATGCTCGATCTTGCCTCAAAATATCATAAGCCAGTTGTTATTCATAGTCGTGATGCGATTAAAGATACTTACGACATTATACGTGAATATCCGGATGTTAAATGCGATTTACATTGCTATTCATCTAGTTTAGAAATGGCTAGAGAATTTGTTAAATTAGGATGTATGTTCGGAATAGGTGGTGTTATTACTTTTAAAAATGCTAAGAAGTTAGTCGAAGTAGTAAGAGAAATACCTATCGAAAACATTCTTTTAGAAACGGACTCACCATATCTTAGCCCTGAACCATATCGTGGTCAGCCAAATAATCCTAGCAATGTCTATTTAATAGCTCAAAAAATAGCTGAAATTAAAGATATGGATGTTAGTGAAGTGCTTAAGATTACAACGGAAAATGCCATTCGTCAATTTGACTTGCCACTATAGGTATGGTAAAATTATCCCAGTCAGAGGTGACTATATGGATATATATTTACTTCAACTTTTGGGTAATTGGTTATCCGTTCTTTGCGTAACATTAACATCTTTTTTTGGTATAAATGTTTATAGCGAAGATAAAGCAAATGTTGATAATATGAATTATACTAAAACAGCTACGGTTTTAAATGAAGTTGTCGATTATAAGACGGTATATGTCTATAATAAATCTAAACCACTAGATTCGGCACCAACTGTTTTACAAGAAGGCCAATATGGACTTATTTATCGGTATGCTGATGGTGAAAGTAGTGTTTTAAGAAAAACGGTTAATGAAATTGTTGAAATAGGTACTGCTCGTCAAAGTAAATATACGGGCCGTTTAACTACTTATACACCATATTGTTTTGGATGTAGTAAAGTTGGTAATGTAGCTTGTTATACAAGAGAACATAAAAAGCATAGTCTTATTAAAGATGGTCAATATTATGTTGATAAAGAATTTGGTAAAGTAAGAATAGTAGCGGCAGCTTTATCATACTTTCCATGTGGTACGATTGTTAATATTGATACTGGTAAAACAGCTCCTTTTGATGCTGTCGTTCTAGATACTGGTGGTTCAATGCGTGGCGCTATGAAGCAAGGTAAGGTTTGGATGGATTTAGCTTTTTCTAAATCTAATAAAGCTGAAGCTAAATTAGTTAATACAAAAACGGCAAAATTTACAGTTAAAAGATGGGGATGGTAATCCTCTTTTTTTATGATTAATGAGCTTTAATATAAGCTCTTTTTTTGTTATAATGAAGATGGTGGTCGTATGGAATATTCACCTAAAAAAATGCAAGAGCATTTAGATAATAATGATTTTAGATTAAAAAAACAATATGGACAAAATTTTATATGTGATGAAAATATTATTGATAGTATCATTAGAAAGTCTTTAATAGATAAAGATACTCTAGTCATTGAGATTGGACCTGGAGCTGGTTCATTAACTTATAAACTATCATTAGTAGCGCAAAATGTTTTATGTTATGAAATTGATGCAACCTTGAAAGATATTCTTGATAGTAATTTAAAAGATTGTCATAATATTGAGATTAAGTATGAAGATTTTTTAAAGGCTAACGTTAAAGAAGATATAGAAAAATATCAATATCAAAAAATATATGTTGTAGCGAATCTTCCTTACTATATAACTACACCAATAATCGTTAAGATTATCGAAGACAAATTGCCTATTGATAAAATTGTAGTTATGGTCCAAAAGGAAGTAGGAGATCGTTTTAAGGCGGTACCAGGAACAAAGGATTATGGATCTTTATCCGTTTACTTAAATTACTATTATGAGGTCCATAAATTATTAGATGTTAGTCGTAATGTCTTTATTCCAAAACCAAATGTTGATAGTATTGTCGTTGAATTTATTCGTAAAAAGCAGACTAACAAAGTAGTAGATGAAGACCTTTTCTTTAGATTAATTAGAGATAGTTTTACGCAAAAACGTAAGACATTAAAAAATAATCTAAAAGATTATGATTTAATTAAAATAGAAGAAGTATTAAAAAAATATAACTTGGATTTAAGTGTTCGCGCTGAAGCTTTATCCATTGATATTTTTATTGATATAAGTAATGCATTAAGTAGGTGAGTTATGATTAATAAAAAATGGGATATTGTTTTAAAAGAAGATATGCAGCAAGAATAGTTTAAAAAGCTAGGTATCTTTGTTCGAGAAGAGTATAAGACTAAAAGGTGTTTTCCACCATATAAAAATATTTTTGATGCTTTACGTTTCACCGATTATGATGAGGTTAAGGTAGTTATTTTAGGACAAGATCCATATCATGGTTTAGGTGAAGCTCATGGTCTATCTTTTTCTGTTAGAGATGGCGTACCAATGCCACCGTCCCTTCAAAATATTTTTAAGGAACTTGAAGATGATATTGGCGTCAAAAGGACGAAGAGTGATTTAACCGACTGGGCTAAAGAGGGTGTTTTACTTCTTAACTCTATTATGACGGTTGTTGAAGATCGACCATTATCTCATAAAGATAAGGGTTGGGAGATATTTACGGATTCAATCATTAAACATTTAAATGATCGAGAAAAGCCGGTTATCTTTGTTTTATGGGGAAGTTTTGCTCGCAGTAAGAAGTATCTTATTACTAATAAAAGACACTATATTATTGAAGCTGTACACCCATCACCTTTATCAGCATATCGTGGTTTTTTTGGTAGTAAACCTTTCAGTAAGATTAATAATATTTTAGAACAGAATCATGAAGAACCTATTCATTGGTAAAAAGTTGCTCTGGCGACTTTTTATTGTATATTCTGTTGTAATAATAGGCTTTTTATATTACAATATAAGTGGTGATTTAGATGGATGAGGTTTTGGATTTTATACGTGTAAATTGCTCGTTAAAAGCGGGTGATTATGTTGTTATTGGTTTATCAGGTGGAGCTGATTCGATGACGCTTCTAGATCACCTATTAAGGATAAGAAGAGAAGTTCCCATCCAAATCGTCTGTGCCCATGTTCACCATAACATTCGTGAAGAAAGTGATGAAGAGGCCATTTTTGTTAAAGATTATTGTGCTGAACATGATGTTATTTTTGAAATGATTAAATTAAAATATCAAAATAAGTTTACAGAATCTATTGGTCATGAAAAAAGATATGCTTTCTTTAATAAAATAATTAAAAAATATCATGCTAAATATCTTTTTACCGCGCATCATGGTGATGATTTAATTGAAACCATTTTAATGCGCATTGTAAGAGGATCAACACTTAAAGGTTATGCGGGGTTTAAAAGTGTTGTCGAACGAAAAAATTATACTATTTTAAGGCCACTTATTACTTGTTCTAAAGAAGAAATATTAAGATACGCTTTAGAAAATAATATTCCTTATGTTGAAGATAGCAGCAATAAAAATTTAGCTATTACTCGTAATCGTTATCGTGAGTATTTATTACCAGCTTTAAAAAGAGAAAAAAACAATGTCCATCTTAAATTTCTACAATATAGTCAGGTTTTAAATGACTATAATGATTATGTAGAACATGAAGTAGAAAAGATATATGCTGCGATTGTTATGAATGATATTATCAATATTGATGTTTTAAAAAGACAACATATTGTTCTTATTAAAGCCATTATAAATCGTTGGTTACATGAAGAGTATTTAGATAATGTCAATCTTTTAACTGCTCAACATACGGATAGTATTATTAATTTAATTAATAGTGATCGACCAAATATGAAGATTAATCTTCCTGGTTGTATTGTTGTTAAAGCTTATAACCGTTTATATATTGAAAAACACATTAATCAAAGTGTTTAAGAATATATTATAGAAGATGAGGTAACACTTCCCAACAATCGTTTAATACGTAGGGTTACAACTAGCGAAATGACTAATAATAATGTTACTCATTTGAATAGTGAAACATTAAGTTTACCATTATATGTTCGCAATTATCATCAAGGTGATAAGATGACGATTAAGAATATGCAAGGCCATAAAAAAATAAGTGATATCTTTATAGATGAAAAGATTGATTCTAGTGATAGAGATAGTTATCCTGTTGTTGTAGACAGCAAAGAAGAGGTAATTTGGTTACCAGGAATTAAAAAGTCTGCATATGATAGCAAAAAGACAGGAAAATATGATATAATACTAGAGTACCTTTAAGGAGAGGAGTAAATATGAATAAGAAAAACATGAAAAAAAATGTCATTTCATATGTAGTTTTCTTTGCTGTTATTGCTTTAATAGCTATCTTTGCTAGCTCATTAAACAATAAGACGCATGAATTAACTTACAGTGAATTTATTGAAAAAATGGAACAATCTGAAGTTTCTAAAGTTACGATAACTCCTAGTCAAAGTGCTGGGGTATATGAGTTAACTGGTAAACTTAAAGATTATAATAAAAATGAATCATTTTATGTTAAAACACCATTATCAGATTCGACTATAGATGTTATATACGAAGGAAGTCAAAAATATGATTTCTCTATTGCTACGGAAGATGATCCAGACTCAAGTATGCTATTGATGATATTAGTTAATGTCTTACCAATATTGTTATTAGTAGGTGTCGCTATTTTCTTTGTTACCCGTCAAATGGGTGCTAATAGTAAATCAATGGATTTTGGAAAGAGTAGAGCTCGTTTAAGCGATGATCGTAAGAAGGTAACATTTAAAGATGTTGCAGGTCTTACTGAAGAAAAAGAAGAAGTAGCGGAATTAATTGAATTCTTAAAACATCCTAAAAAGTTTCAAAAGATGGGTGCACGTATTCCTAAAGGTGTCTTATTAGTAGGCCCTCCAGGAACAGGTAAAACATTACTTGCTCGTGCAGTAGCTGGTGAAGCTAACGTACCATTTTATTATATAAGTGGTTCTGACTTTGTTGAGTTATTTGTCGGTGTCGGAGCTAGCCGTGTTCGTGATATGTTTAAACAAGCTAAACATAATGCGCCATGTTTAATCTTTATTGATGAAATCGATGCTGTTGGTCGTCAAAGAGGTGCTGGTTTAGGTGGTGGACACGATGAACGTGAACAAACGCTTAACCAATTGTTAACCGAAATGGATGGCTTTGGTGAAAATGAAGGTATCATCGTCATAGCTGCTACTAACCGTCCTGATGTTCTAGATCCAGCCTTACTTCGTCCAGGTCGTTTTGACCGCCAAGTTACTGTTAATTTACCAGATATTACTGGCCGTAAAGAAATACTTGAAGTACATGCTAAAGGTAAGACTTTCGCTCCGGGTGTAACTCTAGATAATATTGCTAAAAGAACAGTAGGCTTTAGTGGTGCCGATCTTGAAAACTTACTTAATGAAGCAGCCTTACTTACTGTAAGACGTGATAAAGATGCTATTACAATGGCAGAAATTGATGAAGCTCATGATCGTGTACTTATGGGACCAGCTAAAGTTACAAAGAAATATACTGAAAAAGAAAAGAAAATTGTCGCTTATCATGAAGCCGGTCATGCTGTTGTTGGTATCAAATTAGAGGGTGCTAACGAAGTTCAAAAAATTACTATTATTCCACGTGGTCAAGCGGGTGGATATAACTTGATGTTACCTAAAGAAGAAACTTTCCTTCAAACGAAAAATGAATTGCTTGAAACTATCAGTGGTTTATTAGGTGGTCGTGTCGCTGAAGAGATTGTCTTTAATGAGATAACAACTGGTGCTCATAACGACTTTGAAAAAGCTACTAAGATAGCTAGAGCGATGGTTACAGAATATGGTATGAGTGATTTAGGACCTGTTCAATTTGAACACCAAGAATCAAGCGTCTTTTTAGGCCGTGATTATAATAAGAGTCATAATTTCTCAAGTGAAGTTGCTTTTGAAATTGACCAAGAACAACGTAAGATTATTAATGAATGTTATGAAAAGACAAGAGAAATAATTGCAAATAATCGTGAATTGTTAGATTTAATTGCCAATACTTTATTAGAGTATGAAACAATTACTAAAGAACAAATTGAATATCTAGTTAAAAATGGTCATATGCCAGAAGAACCTAAAGAAGAGGAACAAGAAGTAGCTTCTGTTAAAGAAGAAACCGAAGAAGATGAAACTAAACTTTTAGCGTTAGATGATATGACATTAGAAGAATTAAGAGAATTAGCTAAAGATGAAAATATTGCTAGTGCTGAAGATATGACGAAAGAAGAATTGATTGAAATTCTATCACAAGATGAAAAGGAAGATGAATAGTCATCTTCTTTTTATAATCTAATAAAATAAAAGAATAGTTTAATTACTATTCTCTTTTTTTCTTTTAACTTCTTTATTTAAAAAGTATTTTAATTTGTTTAAGATGAGTGAATAATGACCAATATATTGTATAGGAATGGCCTCAAAATGACTGACATAATAGGCTGTATCCAAACTGATATTAGATGCCTTAATACTTTGACAATTACCTTGATGAGCTTCTTTAATAGCTTCATAAAATAGACCATAGGCAATATCTAGTGAAGTAAAGAATTCATTAACTGTATTATAAATATATTCACAAGAATTTATTTTAGGGTTATAAGGTAATATTAATAAAGCTCCACCAATATTCATTTCATCGCCAATAACATCGATTAACTCATTAATTTTATCTCGTTGTTCTACTGGAGCCTGATGATCAATTAAGTACCCAAGATAGAAAGGTAGATTTATTTTAGCTAGAATTATTTTAATTCGACCTTCAAAGTTTATCATTAGGTTACCGACTATGCTTTCATCAAAATAGTCATCATTAATTAATTCTTTTAGACGTTTAATATCTTCTAAACTATCACTTACATCAAAGGTAATACCTCTTTTTAGATAAAAATCTTTTTTATCATATTTTTTCTTTAATTCTGTTTTAGTTATCTTTTTACCATTTTTATATAGCGATAAAATGATATTGTTAGTCTGATCAATATATTCATTAGTCCACATATAATGGTTAGCTAATAAATTATTATGAATATTACTATAATTATTATTAACAGTCGTAATATATGGATAAATGTCAACAACATAGGCTTGATATTTACGCGCTAAAGCTTTAATATTTTCAGTCATAAAAGAAACTAATTCCAAATTGTTAAAATCTAATAAATAACCATTAGGAATAAAGAATTGATAACCATTTTTCTTTTTGTTGATTATGATTTGCGCAACAGCGCATAATTCATCATTTTTGTATGCTCCAACGATTAAATAATTTTTATACTCTTTCGTTTTAGCCCAACGTTCTTCTTGCATAAACGATAGACCTGAATAATTTTTGATAAATTTATCATATTCACGATAAAGAATTTTTTCTTTAAATATATAACCCATAACCCTCACCTATGATAAGTATACAACAAATGAAATGTCATTTGCAACAATTAATAAATGATAGTATAATTATAGCGAAGAGAGGATGATGTAATGAAAAAAGACGATTTTTTAAAAGGCGCCTTTGTCGCAACAGTATGCCTCATTATAACTAAAATATTTGGTGCTCTTTATGTCATCCCATTTTATGCTATTGTCGGATCAAGGGGTACTATACTATATGGTTCAGCATATAATATATATGCTATTTTCCTCAATTTATCTACTTTAGGTTTACCTTTAGCGATTAGTAAAATGGTAAGTGAATATCAAACTTTAGATTATCAAGATGTCAAAAAAAGATCATATAAAATTGCTGGACGATTAATGGTTATAATGTCTTTGGTTACAACCGTTTTTCTTTTTTTAGCAGCTCCTTTTTTAGCTAAAAATATTATTAAAACTAATATCGATCTTAACTCTTGTATACCATTTGGAGCGACAGGTTATGCTCTTAATGAAATGATGGCAAGTAAGGTAATGGTTGATGGTATAACGACCGTTATGCGTGTTTCTGCTGGGGCTATTATTTTTGTAACATTATTAAGTATGATAAGAGGTTATTTACAAGGTATGCGTTATATTACAGCCTCTTCTATTTCGCAAGTTATTGAACAATTAATTAGGGTTATCATTATTATTGTAGGTTCTTATTTATGCATGCGTGTTTTTAATACAGGTGTTACAACAGCTATTGTATGGACGGTTATTGGCGCTATTATCGGTGCTATTATTGCCTTTATTTACTTGTTATATAAGAAAAGTCAAGTACCAGAAGAAACTAATTATGTAATAAAAGAAGAAGAAAAGAAGATTAAAGATCGCGATATTATTAAAAAAGTTATTACTTATACCGTACCTTTAATTGTTATGGAACTAATTGGAATGTCATTTCAATTAGTTGATATGTTTACCGTTGTAAGAACCCTTACAGCTTATGGTTTTTCTGTTACGGATGCCTCTAATATTATGAATATTGTAACGACATTAGGTATTAAACTCAATGTTATCGTTATGACTGTCGCTAATGGTATTGTTATCAGCTTATTACCTAATTTAACTAGTGACTTTGTATCTGGTAATATCGAAGCTGTCAAAGCTAAAGTAACTAAAACTATCCAAGTTGTATGTTATACAACGATACCGATGGCAATTGGTTTATCCTTTTTAGCAGAACCCGTTTGGACAGTATTCTATGGTCCTGATTTCTATGGACCAAAAGTTTTTTGTGTCAGTGTTTTTGTAGCAATTTTTGGTAGTATTTTTACTAATGTTATGATTATGATGCAATCACTAAATCGTTATAAAAAAATGTATTTATCACTAATAATTGGTTTTGGTTTTAATGCTATTATGAATATTCCATTTATGATTTTATTTGGCAAGATAGGACTTCAAATGTATTATGGTAATTTAGTTGCGACCATGATTGGGTATTCATTATCTGTTATTATTTGTATGATTGATTTGAAAAAGACATTCCATATTAATTATGGTAAAACTATAAAGTATTTAATTTATACTATCTTAACATCCCTTTTCATGGTAGGCGTTTTATCATTACTTAAAAATGTCGTTTCATTATCTAATACATCCAGACTTATCTCTTTAGGAATATCTTTATTATATGCAGGAATAGGTGCGATTATTTTCTTTATCATTACGTACAAATTAAAGATGTATGATGATATTATTGGTATTAAGCTAAAGAGGAAGAAGAAATGACCAAAAAAGATGTTTTAAATATTGCTTTACCAACTGTTATTCAAAGTATCTTATATTTTGGTGTTAAACTAATTACACACCATCCTCATTTACTTATTTCCCATTTTGATAATTGGCTACCCTTTATTCCACAATTTGTTTATTTCTACATTTTATGGTATTTAATGCTTATCGGTGTACCATATCTTATCTATCGTTATGATAAAGAGTTACTTCCTAAATACAATAAAATATTTCTATTAGATAGTATTATCTGTATTTCTATCTTTTTAATCTATCCAACAACCATTAATCGTGGAGTATTTACGGTTAATGGTATATCATCATGGATCGTTAGCCTTATCTATTATTTTGATCAACCGGTTTTAAATTGTTTTCCTAGCCTTCATGCTTTGAATAGTTTACTATGGATTGTTATAATGTTAAATAATAAAAAAATACCAACTAAATGGCACTACATAGTTATCTTTTTATCTATTGGTGTCATATTATCAACCCTTTTTATTAAACAACATGTCATATATGATTTATTTGGTTCAGTATTAGTATTATTGATAAGTTATATTATATTAAAGGTAATTCACTTAATTAAAGATAAGTAATTATCTTTTTTTGTTTGAAAAAAACAATAACTATGATATAATTTTTATAGTAGGAAAGTAGGAGTTGGCAGTATGAAAATATATATAGTCGATAGGAATAATATTACAAAATTTTTCTTACCTGATGATGGTGACGATTTTTTTACTTACTCATATAAAATTCCTAAATTGAATAGTACTTTTTTAATTACTTTTGAAAGAGTAAATGGTAGATGGAATATTAAGAGTAATGGATTGGTTAATTTAATTAATAAGACACTAGGCTTAACAGAACTATATGAACATAGTAATTATCAATTACAATTACTAGGCTATAACGGATTAGTTTATCTATATGCAATGCCAGATAATGAAAGTTATTATAATTTATCCGTAATTGATAATATAACTATCGGTTCTAGCGCTAATTCTATTATCTGCTATGCAAATGAGTTAGTAGCGGCTAATCATGCTGTCATTAAAAAAGACGCTAAAGGTTATTTACTTAAATCATTAGATAATAACTATGGTGTTTATGTTAATAAGACAAAAGTATATAAACATTATTTAAAAGCGGGAGATATTATCTTTATTAATGGTTTAAAAATTATTTGGATGATGAAAAATATTATGATTAATAATCCAAATAAGCAAGTTAAAGTAGCGGTTTTAACGCCAGCCAATAATAATTTTACCGGCGGGCCACTCAAGTTTCAGGCAGTCAGTGATGAAAGTAAAGCTGTGGAACTATATACAGAGGATGACTACTTTTATCACAAACCAACAATCAAAGAAGTCGTTGAGGGTGAAGAGATAGAAATTGATTTACCACCAGGAAAAGAAGAGATGACGAAACTTCCTTGGTATATTACTTTAGGTACATCTTTAACGATGGTCGGTATGTCATTTATTTTTGGATTTAATGTATATCAAGGTATAACTAATAATAAGCCAATTACCCAGTTACTTCCTCAAATTGTTATGTTAGTATCTATGCTTTTTGGTAGTTTGATTATGCCTAAAGTTATGAATCATTATAATAAAAAGATGAAGTTAGCTAAAGAAGCTAAACGTGTTAAAAAATATACTGAATATTTAGATGAAACAGATAAGAAAATAGATCTGCTATTTAAACAAAAAAATCAAATATATAATGCTAATTATATTCCAGCATCAACTTGTAAGGCTGTTGCCGTACAAGAAGATAATCGTTATTTCTGGTCACGTGAATTAGATGAGGAAGATTTCTTAAAGGTAAGATTAGGATTAGGTGAAATTGATCCTCCTGTTGTGGTTAGTATCGCTGAACGTCACTTTTCTTTAGTAGAGGATGAACTATTAGATAAGGCTTACGAATTACAAAGTAAATATAAAAAGATGAGTCAGGTACCAATAACCATTTCATTAGCCGAAAAAAATATTGCCTCTTTAATTTGTGATACTAACTATATCGATTTACATTCTTATTTTAATAACATATTAGTTCAGTTAGTAGCGCTTCATAGTGCCGTTGATCTAAAAATTGTTATCTTAACTAACGCTGAAAATCGTAGTAAATGGGACGATATAAAATTCTTACCACATTGTTTTAGTGAAGATAAATCTGTTCGTTTCTTCTCAAGTACGGAAACAGATACAAAAGAAATTTCTGATTTCCTAGAAAACGAATTTAAAATGCGTAAGGATTTAGTTACGGGTAAAGAAAAAGATGAAGAAGGCGAAAGAGTTAATATTAATAAAGGCATTAGTATTTTCGATTGTTATTATTTAATTATTACGGACTGTTTTAAGAATAGTGCCAAAATACCGATTATTGAAGATATTCTTAAAGAAGAAGAAAATATTGGCTTTGGTTTATTAACAATTACTAATTCAATCAAAAACGTTCCAGCTAAATGTAATACTTTTATTGAAATTACATCTAAAGATGGTTGCGTATTTGATAAAAAGATTAGTATGAAAAGCCAACAAAAATTTAATATTGAATATGATGCTGATATTGATTTTAATGCCATTAGTAAATATCAAGCCAATATTCCTATTTTAACTAAAGAAGGTTTAAGTGTTTTACCATCATCACTATCTTTTTTGGATATGTATGGTGTTTCACGTATTGAGCAGTTAAATATTGCTAATCGTTGGCGTTCTAATGATCCGGTTATGGGATTGTCAGCTCCAATTGGTGTCTATGCCAATGGTGATCAGTTCATGCTTAATCTACATGAAAAATATCATGGACCACATGGTTTGATAGCGGGTTCTACGGGTAGTGGTAAATCAGAATTTATCATTACATATATATTGTCAATGTGTATTAACTATCATCCATATGAAGTTCAATTTGTCTTAATCGATTATAAAGGTGGTGGCTTAGCCGGTGCTTTTGAGAATCGTGAGACAGGAATGCGTGTACCACATTTAGTTGGTACTATTACAAACCTTGATACAGCCGAAATGAATCGTACTTTAGTTTCTATTGAATCAGAATTAAAAAGACGTCAAAAAGTCTTCAATGAAGTAAGGGATAGTCTTGGTGAAAGTACGATTGATATTTATAAATATCAGCGTTTATATCGTGAAGGTATGGTTAAAGAACCTATGTCTCATCTATTTATTATAAGTGATGAGTTCGCCGAACTAAAAAGTCAGCAACCAGATTTTATGGCTCAACTAATCAGTACCGCTCGTATTGGTCGTTCTTTAGGTGTCCACCTTATTTTAGCAACCCAGAAACCTAGCGGTGTTGTTAATGATCAAATTTGGTCTAACTCTAAATTTAAGGTATGTCTTAAAGTTCAGGACCGTGGCGATAGTATGGAAATGTTAAAGAAACCAGATGCCGCTAGTATTAAAGAAGCTGGACGTTTCTATTTACAAGTTGGTTACGATGATTTCTTCGATAAAGGACAATCTGGTTGGGCTGGTGCTAAATACGTTCCAAGTGATAAAATTGTAAAAAAAGTTGATGACTCAATTAATTTCATTGATGATTCGGGAACAATTATTAAAAGTGCTAAAGAAAACATTAAAGTTGAAACAACAGCGGAAGATTTAGGAGATCAACTTACAAATATTGTTAAGTACATATATGATTTAGGAAATAAGGAAAAAATTGTTCAAACTAAATTGTGGCTTGATGCTATTCCAGCCGAAATATATGTTACTAATCTTCAGAAAAAATATAATTATGAAAAAGAATCATATGTTATTAAACCAATTATTGGTGAATATGATGTTCCAGCATCTCAGGAACAACGTCTTTTAACAATCGATTTATCACATGAAGGTAACACTCTTATTATGGGTAAACAGGGTAGTGGTAAAGAAAACTTAATTACGACAATTCTTCTTTCTACCATTACTGAACATACTCCTTCAGAAGTTAACTTCTATATTATTGATTGTGGTACAGAATCATTGAAAATATTTAATAAGATGCCACATGTTGGTGATATAGCTTGTCTTGATGATAACAATAAAACGTTTGATATTTTTGATATGTTGTTTAAAGAACTAGACCGACGTAAAGAATTAATGTCTGATTATGGTGGTAGTTATCAAGAATATATCAATCGTAGTGATGATAAGTTACCTTTAATCGTTACAATCATTAACAATTATGAAGTATTTACAGAGACATATGGTCGTTTTGCTGAAAGCTTATTTACTCTTTATCGTGATGGTTGGCGTTATGGACTAGTATTTATCATAAGTGAGTTATCACCAAATACATTACGTGCTCGTCAAATGCAGAACTTTCCAAATAAACTATGTTTACAGTTACCAAATGATGAAGACTATCGTAATCAATTAAATGCTCCTAGAGGATTATATCCATCTAAATTCTTTGGCCGAGGACTTTGTATATTAGAAAAAGGTATGTATGAATTTCAAACAGCTTATTATACAAAGAAAGAAGATTTAACAGACTTTGTTTTAAAAGCATCAGAAACATATAATAATGCGTATAAAGTTAAAGCTAAGAAAATACCAACTATACCTAATAAAGTTATGTCTAAAGAATTCTATGAAGAGTTAACTGATTTAGCTAGTGTACCAATCGGTTATAGTTTAAGTAATAAAGAACCATTTAGTTATGATTTTAGAAGTGATACTTTCACCCAAATTGTAACCAACACTATGACTCCAGATCGCATGAATTTCTTATATGCGCTTATGCATTTAATGGCTAAACTTGATAATACAAAAGTAAAAGTTGTCGATTTTGTTCAAGCTTATGAAAGAGAAATTGAGGGTGTTGAATGTTATAATGACGACTTTGATAACAATTTAATTAAAATCAATAATGATATTATTAAGAACAAAGATGAGGAGACAACAACGGTTTATTTCTTCCTAGGAATAGGTGCTTTCAAAAACCATTTAAGTGATAAAGGACGTAACTTATTAGGTAAAATATTTAGTGGTGTAACAGCATTCACTAATACTAAAATTATTTTAATGGATGTTTTAGCGTCATATAAGAACATTCAAGTTGAATTATGGTATCAAGCTAACGTTAATAATTCAAATGGTATTTGGTTAGCTGAAGATGCCGCTAGTCAACTTGTTATTAACGCTCCTAATATTACCGTTGAAGAACGTAAGTTAAATTTTCCATGTATCTCTTATGCTATAGTTAATAGTAATCATACAATTATTAAACATATGATAGAGGAGGAAGAAAAGAATGAATGAAAAGTTTTTAGTTAAATTATATGTTCCTCTAATCGATGAAGTTTTTAATGTATATTTGCCAGTTAATTCGCTTGTTTCAAATGATATTTTATTGTTAAATAAAGCTATTTTTGAACTTACTAATGGTGAATATATGCCTATTGATAATGCTAGATTATATGATCGTGATACAGGTGAAATGTACGCTACAAATGTTTTAATAAGAGAAACTAATATTAGAAATGGTAGCGGTGTTACATTAATATAAGAAGAGATGTAAATCTCTTTTTATGTGCTCTTTTTTGTGATAAAATAAAAGTAGGTGATAAGTAATGGTAAAAAATATAAATATGAATTGGTTCAAAAAACACCAAAGAAAAATAAAATTATTTATAATTTCAGTTGCGACAGTTGTCAGTTTTGGAACAGCTGCATCAACTATTTTAAAAGTATCAGCAAACGCTGATGGCTATCCCGCATATACTGAAATATATGATGATGAAGGAAATGTTAAGGGCGACAGCACTAGTGTCGAAGTAGAAGGAAATGACAATGGTGATAACACTAGTGTCGAAGTTGGAGAAAATGTCGGTATAATCCCAGAATCATTTCTTGATAATATTAGCTTTGATGCACCTGTACAACCTACGCCAACCCCTAGTACGCAAGTTAATACTGAAGCTAATACTAATACAAATGTAGCTCAAGCGGCTATTCCTAGTGAACAGGTTTCATTAGCTAATGTTGATTTATCAACATTGAGAAATTTGTTATATAACCATCGTACGAATTATGCAGGTAGTGAATTTTTCAATGTTAAAGAAGCTTTGGCTCGCTATAATGCAATGCCTGAATATGAATCAACATCAGATTTAAAAGTAATTTCTAATCGTCAAGTTAATGAAGAAACAGTACGTGCTATCGTCTTAAATAATAATGCTGAATTTATGAATAGTTATTTAGGGTCACGCTATGAAGAACTTAGTAGTAGTTATTTAGATACAGCTATTAAAGCAGTTGTAAATACTATTAATATTAATTTAGCTGAAGATACTGAAGGTCTTATTGATGTAGCTCAATTAGATGAAAATTTACAAAATTTAAAAATATTTAGAAATCATAGTAATGGTAATGGCGAATTATCTGAAGAAGACAAGATTATTTCTTTAAATGTCGATGTCATTGAAAAAATAGGAGGACCTAATTTCTTCTATGAAGTAACAAGTCATGAAACTCATCATCTTATTCAAGCTAGTAGTAATATTGAAAAAGAACATGAAGGTTATTCAAAAAATACTGGTTTATATTACGAATGGGAAGATTTAGCGGTTAACCCTTTAGCATATCAGTGGTATGTTGAAGGTAGTGCTGAAAAATTAATGAATGTCTATAACAATGTTAGTGGTGAGAATGTCGTTTATCCTGAAAATATTAAAACTATTGATAGCTTAACTTTAACAACTATTATGCGTGATGATTGTGATGAATTAACTATTCCACGATTATCTTTGCAACACAATTTAGAAGAGTTTTTTAAAGTATTTAATTGTCAAAGTGATGAAGATAAAGAAGAAGTTATCGATATGATGTACTCATTTGAAATTATATACAATAAAAGCAAAGCATTTTATGATGCTAGTCAGATAAAAGATAGATATAAATATGAATTTTCTTTATATAGTTCGGTGGCGCAAACATTAACTAAAACTTTCTACCGCAACTTATTAGATACACTATCAACTAAAACAGAGGATTTAAATACTGTTTTAAGTTTGATTAAAGTATTTGAAAATGACATGAATCGATTAGCAAAATTTACGGATACGTCTAGATATGATTATAATGCGGAGTTCTTAAGTTATTACCGCGATGTTAGAAATAGCTTTTTTACCGCTTTAGCGCAATCTTTGAATGTTAGTTATGATGAAGTATATGCTATGTATGAAGCTAGTGCAACGACAGACTTTATAAATACGGGAAGTTATAACCTTAGTAACGAAGAATTAAGCCATTTAGAAGCATTTGCTGCCAAAATCGGATATATTAAACCAGCAAAGGACATCTCGTCATATTGTAGATAGAAAAAAGTCGAAAAGACTTGTAATTGCAAAATAATTATGTTATGATAAAGTCATAAGATATATGATAGCGGGTGGTATTAGTGCATAATAGAGACGTAGCCGGAATATCTGTTGAAAATTTAGATAAGCTAATGCTTGATATCATTAATTATGCCGAAAAAAGTAGACATATAACAAATGATATTGAAGCATTAGTTAGAGAATCTGCTGAATATTTTGATACAGAAGAAGCTGATCTATTTCGTGATAGATATGAAAGATTACTTCCAGAGATTGACACTATTAACCGTAATATCTTAATATTTAAAGACGATTTGCTTAAATTAAAAAGTAACTATAATGCAATCACAAATGGTGGGGTTGATTTAGTTAATGAGGCTCAAAAGCAAGTCAGTCAAATGGATTATATAAAGGAGGAATTATAGTATGAGTCTTGGAATTGGCGATTTAGACATCGGCGTATCAGCTGGTGGCATGTCTGCATATGGTGATTTATTACACACAGAAGTATTTGAATCAACTAAGCAACTACTAGATACAGAAGTAGAAGCTATCGAAGCTAAATTAGCTGAAGGATGGCAAGGTGAATCTTTTGACCGATACAAAGAAAAATTAGAAGCTCAAGTTGAAACAATGAAAGGCGAATTAGACGCTGAAAATGCGGATTTACAAAACAGATTAACAGAATTAGAGAGTTATTATTTCAACCAAGATAAAAATCTAATAATGGATTAAGGAGGATAAATTTATGGCAAGTTGGGAAACACAAGCAGTAACAACTCAAATTGATGTTAATGCTGCAGCTAATGCAGCAATGGAAGGAAGAGGAGCAACTCGTGCGGCTGCCGCAAGTGGCGGTGGCCTTGGAGGAGTGGTACAAGATATTGGACAAGCTGTTGGAGCTACTTATAGTGTTGTAGGTATTAATGCAGCAAAAGTTCCAGAAATGCGTGAACAAATTAGAACTTCAGTAACTAATATTCAAAACCATCTTGATAGTATTGAAGCAGCTGCTGAATCAAATGAAGCGTATAAGAGTGCAAATGGTGAAATTAGAGATGCCGTTGTTCAATATGTTGAATCTGTAAAAACTTATTGCAAAGCTTTAGTTAGTAATTTATTAGCATTCTCTGATAAATTAGCTGAAGTAGAACAAGCATGGCAATCTAGTACTTCAGCAATGGCTGGTTCAGTTTCAAGTTCAACTTCTGGTTTAAGCGACAACTCTACATTCTATACTGAAACTATGTAGGATAAATGGATACAGCAGAATTAACTAGAAGAAAAGCAAACTATGAATATTTTAGAAATGAAGTTTATCAAATGATTAGTCATTTAAATAATGCTATTTCTAATTTAGAGACAGCAAAAAATAAAATTGGAAGTTGCTTTACTATTGATGATTTGAGTTCTGATGATAATAGAGTTAGCACTATTTATAATGATTTAGTTAGTTGGAGAAACTTTCTACAAAATAATTGTATTCCTAGTATAAATCAAAAAATTTGGAGTTTAAAAGAAGCTATAAGTAAAGCATAATTTAGATTTATTATAGAGATTAGCTTTTTGCTAATCTCTATTTTATAGGAGGACAAGTATGGAAGAAGTTAGAGTTGATACCGAAAGAATTCGTAAATGCGGAGAAGATATTCTTAAACTAGTAGAGGAATTAAAATTAACTTATAATGATATGTTCGAAAAAATTGAAGGTATTCCCGATAAATCAAAGATTTGGGCTGGTGAAACGGCACAACAATATGTTGCGCATGCTAAAAATTATAAGCCTATGTATATGAACTTTCTAAAAGATTTATATAAATATGGTCAATACCTTGTTAAATGTGCATCGGAATATGATAGGTTAATTGGAAAAGTAAGGAGATAGTATATGCCTAAAATGACAATTGATAGGAAAACTATAACATCAGAAGTACTCCCTAGTTTGGATAGTTCTAAAACATGTGTAGATAAAGCCCGAGCTAATGCCCAAAGAGTATCAGCTCCATATGACTTTGCATATCGTTCTAGATATAATAGCTTCGTAACCAATATTAATAATATGAGCCGTGATCTATCAGATATTGATAGTTGGCTTAAAGAAAGTGTAAATTCATTAAATATTATAGAAAAAGAATTATCAAGTGAAGTTGACTTACTTCCAGTAACATCAGTGGAACAACAAAAATCAATAATTAAATAGAAAGGGATGTGATTAGTGTGATAGAGGAAAAAAAGTATTTACCAATAGGTACAGTATGTTCTATTGAATCAAATTCTGATGATATCATGGTAATAGGATATAAGTATCCTAGATTTGAGTCTGGTAGTTTAGTTGAATATGATTATATAGGTATTAAATATCCTGAAGGATCTCTTTCATTGAATGATAAAGTCAATTTTAATCATAATAGTATAACTAAAATTATCTTTAAAGGATATGAAAATGATGCTTATAAATCTATGGTAGAGGCTTTGTTAGAACAGGATATGCCAAAACCTGAAACTAAAACAACTTATCAATTTGATGAGAATGGCGTTGTTGTAGCTGAAGTTGGAGCGCCTGTTGTAGCGACAGCCGTTAATTTATCAGGATATCGTTTTGATGAAAATGGTGTAGTTATAGCTGATGACTCTGTAGCTGAACCTGTGGAAGAAGCAAAAAATATTAATACGGGATATCGATTTGATGAAAATGGAGTTGTTATAGCAGAAGGAGCACCAACAGTAACAGAAGAGACAACTTCAGGATATCAATTTGACAAAAATGGTGTAGTTATAGCTGATGCTACAGCACCAGAAGAAGCAGTGCAAAGTGCGGATTTATCAGGCTACCAATTTGATGAGAATGGCGTAGTTGTAGCTGATGGAAGTGCTCCAGAGGTTACTGCGGTACCAAAAAGTACTGACGCTGGATATCAATTTGATGAAAATGGAGTTGTTGTAGCAGAAGGAGCACCAACAGTAACAGAAGAGACAACTTCAGGATATCAATTTGACGAGAATGGTGTAGTTATAGCTGATGCTACAGCACCAGAAGAAGCAGTGCAAAGTGCGGATTTATCAGGCTACCAATTTGA
>CANRPL010000013.1 GCA_947632495.1 uncultured Bacilli bacterium | reverse complement strand
TCACCATCTAATACATAACGCCAAATAAGCGCTGCAGATGGGGTATCTTTAAAGATTACTACATAAAATTGAGAATGCTTCTTATCCAAATAATAATGTGACCAACCAGTCTTTTGAGCTGAATCAGAATGATTGATATAATCAGTACCAATCAAATTCTGATATTCCGTTTTTAAAGCACCATTTTCATCAACACAATCAGTACAATATGTATCTTTAATAACTTTTTGACCAGTAGACCAATCAATTCTAAAGTCCTCATCCTTATATTTAACGTCAGCATATTTATGAATAATTTCATATTCATAATCAAGATAAGCATTATGTATTTGAATGTTTCCCGTCTCTTTTGCATCACTATAAGTTCCACCAGTAACGGCATTTGTACGTGGTGTACGGACAAATGGATGATTGTAATCTTCTAAATTATAAGATAAATTCTCTCCATCTGCATGAAGTTTACCGTTAATTTCCATGGCCATATCTGTATTATCTTTAAATTTAACATCATTTATAGATAAAACAGTTGATGCTTCTTGTACATAAATACCTTTTTTGCCACCTTCTAAAGTAAGCTCTTTGATGTTAACACTAGTACCACCACCAATGGAATTATATCTGATATCAAAAATGGTATTAGCATCCTTATTAGTTATTTTGATAGTGTTATTCTTACCAAAAATAGCTACTGACCTATTGATATAAACAGTTTCACTTACATCAAAAGATTGACCTATCTTAATTGATTCATAATTACCCTTTAAAGCATTATTTAATTCAGCTTCATTGGTAACTGTAATAACGTTAGAATCAACTTTAACATTATATGTAGCAGGTGATTTTTGACCTTCAGCTGTTTCTACGCCTTCCCTTAAAGTAATCGTTAAAGTTAATGGATTATCAGAATAATTATTCTCAATTAGCTCATTTAAAGTAGCAGTGTTATATTCGCCACCATTCTTTTCAATGATAGCAGTAAGTAGTTCTACTAATTTTTCTTTTACATTAGTTTCTTCACCTGTAAAATCATAATCAGTACCGTCATATGACATTTTAACACTTTCTACATTTTCATTATCAACTAATTCTTTAATTATTTTAGCAACACTTGCACTATCGCCTTCAACAAGGTTCTTAATATTTTCATCATTATGAGCAACAGCATGATCTCCTTTGCCATCATCAACATTGATTGTTATTACTTTATTAGCAAAAGAGGCAAGAAAACTATCATTCTTAATTTTTAATGCAGCATCACTTACTAAATTATCAATATTAACAACTGGTACAAACTTCGCTACTAAAGTAATATTTCCCGTAACTGCTGTATCAAATGAATAATTAGAAGAATCAGATTCTGTTTCTAAATACCAATGATCAAAACGATATCCTTCTTTATATGGAGATAAAACAAAGTCTTTCATATCATCATCTTTTAGACGATCAGTAATTGTTCTACCATGTTCAACATTATTAATTTTAGTTATTTCATTACCATCAGCCTTAAAAGTAACAGAATAAACTTTCTTTTGCCATTTAGCAATTAAAGTGTAACTTTTTGTAATACCAGTACTATCAAAGTCAAATGGTATCTCACTAATAGTTGGATATTGATTATACCAACCTAAAAAATCATAACCTTCAATTACTGGGTCAGGTGTTGGTTTAGAAGCTGTCTTACTATATTCAACCTCACCACGTTCAGGTATATTTGTAACCATATCTTCCGTAACACCCTTTGGTAAATTTAAATCATAAGCAATATAATATTTTTTTGCTTCAAATTTAGCAACTAAAGTTAAATCTTTTAGTAATTTAGTTGTTGTAAAGTTGTATTCTTTTTGTTGTGGATCATCCTTATCATACCAATATTTAAAAGTATGCCCTGTTTTAGTTGGATCAACTGGAGCTGCCGGTTTATCAGGGTATGTGAAGTCTTTTTCTGGATAGATACGATCACAACCTTCACATTCATATTTAACATGATATGTATTAGCTTTCCAATGAGCTGTTAAAGTAATTGTACCTTCCTCTAAAACTGGTGTTTTAAAATCGTATTTTTCACTAGCATCACCCAAGAACCAACCTTCAAGTGTATAGCCCTCTCTGGTAGGCTGTGGTTCATCAGGCAAATTAGGATATTCATATTCTTGTTCTGGTTCAGTAACACCATCACCGACATACTTAAAAGTATACTTAATTGGTTCCCAATGAGCATATAAACTTACATCATCTTTAATAGTTGTAGTAGTTATATCAAAATCTTCTCCACTATCACTATCTTTAGTCCATTTAGTAATTTTATATCCTTCTTTAGTTAATTCAGGGGCTGGAACAAGTTCATCATAAAGAACTGTTTCCTCTTTCTTCATTTCACCATCACTATAGAATTTAACATTGCGTTTTTGTTTATCAAATACAGCATTAATAGTTATATCACCAGTTAATGGTTCATCAAACTTATATTCAACATTATCTACAAACCAACCAGTAAAATCATGACCATCTTGTTTTGGATCTTGTACTGGTCTTGTTACTTTATTTGGATAGACAACTTGTTGGGCAGGATAATCTTCGGCGCTAACACCACTAAATGTTGCAGTATAAGTTTTTCCTTCCCAGTAAGCAGTTAATTTCAAATCACCAGTTAATGGTTCATCAAAATTATATTCCTGTTCCTCATTAAACCAACCTAAAAAGTTATAATGATCTCTTGTAGGTTCATCAGGTCGTTCAACTAGCTCACCGCTTACAACTTTTACAGTTTTAGAGTCTGTAACATCATCAGCATATTCAAATGTTACATTAAATTTTTCTTTTACTGTTACGTTATCTTTAGCTTCAGCATAAATTAATTCTTCTGAATCGGCAACATCAACCACTTTAATATCATAAGCAACTTCTCCGGCTTTAGCCCATGTTACCTTAAATTTATATGATGCATCAGCTAATACTAAATCCATGTCTAAACCTAATTTACCATTAAATTCTTCACATAAATCATCAGTCTTACAATATTGTAATTCAGTATAACTATCTTTTGGTAAATCTAGAGTAATAAATACTACTTCACCACGATAACCATTAGATTTAACATCGATTGTAAATTCAGATGTTTCATCTTTAAAACCACCATCTAAAGTAGTAGTTACTACTGCATCAACAGCATTTGATACAAATTGTACGTCATAACTATTCTTACTATTTGATGTGAAAACAACACCTTCAACTAAATTTGCTGTAATCTTAAAAGTCTTATCTAAAGTACCAGTAAAACGAGTACTAGATTCTGTTGCTAAAGCATGCAATAATCCTTTAATATTCTCTAACTTTTCATTATCAGCTGTAGCCGCTGTAAAGGTATAATCAACATCATTATAAGAAAGAACGACAGACGCAACATTCTTACTCTTTAACAAATCGTCAATAATATTTTTAATACCTGTTAAATCAGCATCATCTATTTTACGATACTTATTATTAACATTAATATTTAATGTATCATAATCAAATGATGCACTAAAATCATCATTTTCAAAACTTTTAGATTCATCATCTAATATTTTTTCAAAATCGACTGCTTCTTTCCAGCGAGCAACTAATGTAATATCACCATTAATTTCTCTATCAAATTCAAATAAATTATCCTCTAAATACCATCCTTCGAAAACGTAGCCATCACGTTCTGGATCTAATGGTTTATCAGGAATATTACCTTCTAAAACATCAATGGTACCATCAGATGTTACTCCCCCATCATTATAATTAAGAGTAATATGATATGTATCTAACATTTTTTGATAGTCTACATATCTAATTGCTAAAGTATTTGGAAATTCAGATGAGCCAATAAAATTAACTTCTTCAACTAACCAATTACCTGTTGGTTCATCAGATTCATTATACTCACGATTTAATTTAAAAATAGTCATTTCATCATAAATATCATCGCGATTAGTTTTTCCAACCGTATCTTTAAGTTTAATACTCTTAGCAGCTAGCATCATATCTTGAGTTGTCATAGTGTGTTCTGTAGTAAAAACATAAGAACCAATGACATACACACTCTGAGTCGTTGGGCTAACTGAATCAATTGTTTTCCCAATAGTTTCTATGTCTACATCAAGCGCATAACTTGGAAATATAGAAATGAAAAAAGCCACTAATACGAAAAACAAAAGATTAAAAAACTTTTTCATCATATATATCTTCCTCTCTACAATACACATTATACCATATATTGAATAATATAAGCAACAAGATTATATATCTTTTTTATTAAGGAAAAGAAAAAACTATAAGAATATTCTTATAGTTTAAACTTGTTTAAACTTACTCTTGGAAAGTTATACCTTTTAAATCAAGTGTATATTCCGTTGGTACATAAACCTGACCAGCATCACCATCGTAGTCAACTTTAATTTTAACTTCTTGTGGAGGAGTATCCTTCTTAATTATTGAATTAACAGTTAAGAATTTACCATCACTACCACCATCAAATGCTGATTGGGTATGTTTTGTACTTCCAATAGTTATTTCAATATTTTCATACTTCTTATCAAAAGCAAGGAAATAGATTAGATGATACTCATCTGCTCCATCTTTTGAAACTTTTGCTGACTGACCAGTTACAACTATGTTATGGTCTTCACCAGGTGCAAAAGCAAAAGTATCTTTATAAGTGTATTCTTGATATCCTTTTTTCTTCATCCAAGCTTCAAAACCAGCTTTTGATGATTCAGGAAGTGCTTTAACAGTCATGTCATTTGATGCAAATGTAACTTTAGAATAATCAATTGTTACCTTGTATGGTGAATAAACTTTCTTATCACCATCCAAATCGATTATAATATCAGCAGTAGTAGCTTCACTATTTGGATAAACCTGGAATAATGCACCAATTTCGGTATCAGTATCAAAATTTTTAAAAGTAGTTAGATCTTTACGACCTGGCATTTGAATAGTGATATCCTCATATTTCTTATCAAATTTTAATGAGAATGGAATATAGTATGCAGATGTTTTATCACCAAATCCTGTTACACTAGTATCTCTTGCAACAACACCAGATAATGTAATCTTATTATTATCATAAGCTACTGTAGCAGTTTGATCTTTTTGCGCAACAAAGTTAAATGAATCTTCAATACCTTGTTTAGCTTCTTGGCCCATTTCAGCAGAAGCTGAAGCGTGTCCATCTGATTTTTCTTGCATAACTATATCTTTATCAAATGTTAATCTTATTTCATAAGGTAAATAGATATCTCCTGGTTCTAAAGCAATACCTGCAACATCTTGAGGATTATTAGCAAAGCCATCTAGATCAACATAGGCAACGATATCTTTAATAGATCCATCTTCATTCTTTTTAACATGATGCATAACAGATAAATCTTCACCTTGAGTAACATCAACTATTTTCCAACCATCTTTGCAACTATTTCCAGTTGTACATGATAGTTTTACTTGAGCTTTACCATCAGTATTAGCATCAGCTAACTCAATAGTATAAATCATAAAGTTTCCTGTAGCTTCCTCACCAGAGAAACCTTTACTATTTTCAATATAAGGAAGTGCTCCTTTAACAACATTGTTTTCAATAGTTATTAATTCATAAGCTTCTTCTGGGAATCCCCAATTTGTAAAAGTAGCTTTATCTGATACAGAAACGCTATCTTTTACGGCTACTTCAGAATTTTTATCTAACTCAAGAGTATTATAGTTGAATGTATAAGTCTTATCGACTTGTTTATCTCCATCATAGTCAACAGTAACAGTAAATGTTTTAGTAGATGAAGCAGTATTTAATTTATGAAGAACAACAATACCACTTACACCATTTACATCTTTAAAATCATAATCTTCATAAGGAATAGTTACTGTTGAATCAGGTCCAGTTGGAATTGTAATAGAACTATTAGATGCATCACCACTAATTTCAATTACATATTGGAAATAATATCCTTCAACATCAGGTTGGTCAGCTCCGTTAAATTTATATTCTTTATTAACTAGTTCACCAGTTAAATTAACATTATCTCCATCAACAGCAATATCTAACGTTTCTTGATTTCCTTCAAAACCAAAAGGTTCCATAACTTTATCATATGTTGCTTTGTTTTCAGTTTTACCTTCAGCACTAACAGTAGCAGCAGGTTTTTCTAAAAATTTAGCTTTAGAATAATCAAATACATAATCTGTTGGTGCATAATCAGCACCTTCACCATCTAAATCAATAGTAATCGTAAATGTTTTATCCTGATCTTCTGGTGATACTGCGAACAAAAGTGCTACAATGTTTTTATCTTCGTTATCAGCTGAATCCTCAAAAGTAGAAGTCTTTGTTTTTCCATGTTTTGTCAAAGTAATTGTTGCTGTTTCTGCAAAAGCTTTATCAACTTCAAAAGCAACAGGAATGTAATAATTTGTTAAATCAGCCTTTTCAGAGCTAAATTTTACATTAGGATTATAATGAATATTTCCTGTAACACTATAATTTCTATCAGAACTTTCATCAATTGTTAAGAAATCATCTTTATTAATATCAAAAGTACTAGAATATAAAGCTAATAAAGTTGCATCAACAGTACTTAATTTACCCTTTGATGCTTGAGCAGCAAATTCTATGCCTGAATAATCAAATACATAACGAGTTGCATCATATTCTGTTCCTTCACCATCAAAATCCACATAAACATCAAATGTTTTAGGATCAGCATCTTTTGATAAAGCTACAACAGCATAATTTTTTCCATCATGGGTTAATTTATTAGTTTCATCTAACCACCATTGTGCTTTATTTTGATATTCAGGAGGAATTACAACTTCAAAGGCAACATAATATCCTGTTTGTTTTTCGGTAGCCCAATTTTCAATATCTTCAACTTTATAAACTTTACCACTTAACATAATAGTTCTAGGATCACTAGATGTAGGTTCAGCAGTAATATCTTCTTGGTTTTCAAGAACGATATCATATCCATATTTCTTTAAATCCTCTACCATTTGTGTAGAAGCTTCAAAAGTAACGGATAGTGAGGAATCGGCTTGAACTTTCTCATAGTCAACATATGCAATATCAACCATTTTGCTTTCTTTAAGTGTATCAGAACCGATGTAATTTGTATCAACTGTCCATTTACCAGTTGGTGAATCATTTTCATCATATTCACGATTTAACTTAAAGATTGTCATCTTATCATATGCAGCTGATGGAGCAATTTTTTCACCTTCAACTTCAGATAGATCAATACTTAAAGCTGATAGCATCATATCTTGAGTTGTAAGAGTATGATCAGTTGTAAAAGCATATGAACCAATAACAAATACACTTTGTGTTGTCTCATTATATTTGTTTAGCATTGCATCAAATGAAGTTGGATCAGTTACATCATAACTAAAAGCATGAACAGATAAAGCTGATGCAAGAAAACCAAATATAGCAAATACAAACAATTTACCAATCTTATTTTTCATTTTTTCCCTTCCTTTTTATATTCATTTTTTTGCTCAAAATTACTCACGTGATTTTGAAGCCCATTTAATAGTTACGTTAGTATTTGTCGAACCATCTTTCAATCTTACCGTAGCGCCAGTGATTTTACTCTGATCAAATTGTCCATGTTGAATTGTCTTATTATCTTTCATAATCTTAAATCCATCACTCAATGTTATACTAGTGTAATCTGTAAAATTAGAACCATTTCTAGTTACAGATACTTCGTATTGAGCAATATCACCATTGACACCTACTAAAGCTGTTAAGGTTAACACATACTTATCGCTAACTTTAATGGTATGTTTTGCAGTTACGCCATTAGCTGATTTAGCATAAATTGTTACTGTACCAGCTTTTTTTAACGTAACATTACCTTTTTGATCAACAGTAGCAATATCATCATCGCTAGTTGACCACGTCACATTTTTATCAGTGGCTTTGCTTGGTGAAACAGTAGCCGTTAACTTAATTTTGTCACCAACAGAACCAGATGATTTACCAGTAATTTTTATACTAGATACATCGACTTTTGTACTTTGTTTTTCTTTAACGCGAACAACAATAGTATCAGTCTTGCCGTTAGATGATGTAACAGTAACTCTAGCCGTACCTGCCTTAACACCTTTTATGCGACCGTTTTTATCAACAGTAACAATACTCTTATCACTACTCTTCCATGTAACATTCTTATTAGAAGCATTGCTTGGCTTAATAGTGTATTCAAGAGTTAATTCTTGGCCTTCAGAAATGGTAACGTCATGTTTAGCTAATGTAATGCTAGTAACAGATGTAGCCTTGTCGCTAACCTTTACCTTACATTTTGCACTAAATTTACCATCCTTTGTTTTAACTGTGATAGTAGCTTCCCCATTTTTAAGTGCTTCAACATTACCATCATTATCTACAACGACAACGTCTTCATTATCACTTGAGAAAACTAACTCAACATCAGTCGCATCACTAGGGTCAAATTCAGGTTCTAAAATAGCTGTTTCACCAGGTTTTAATGATAATTCTTTCGCAATAGAAAGACCCTTCAATTCAACCTTATCTACGGCTTTCCATCTAGCTTCAATGGTCATATCAGAGGTTACCTCACGGTCGAAGTTAAACTCTTCATCACCTATGTACCAGCCCTCAAAGATGTATCCTTCACGTGTTGGATCCGCTGGTTTTACAAGTTTACCATTGGCATCGATGATTTGTTCAGCAATAGAAGTTCCACCATTAGCATCAAATTTAACAGTATATCTTTCTTTGTTGTTGCAAGCTTTTAGTAATAATAAAACGATGATAACAGCTATTATAACAAAAACTGCAACTTTAATGATAACGGGTGTTCCGCCATCAATTTCTTTTGTTTCTTCTTTTTTACTTGGTGTTCCCTTTTTATTACCTTTTGATTCTTTAGTCAAAGTCTTATCAGAAGTTGCTGCTTTCTTTGCTAAAACTTCTTCTTTCTCGCTTTTAACATCTTCAGTATGACTCACCTTTTTTGGTGTTTCATGTTTAGTAGCATTAGCGCTTGAAACATTTTTATTCTTTGGTGTATTATTAGTCTTTTTCTTGGTTGACGTATTCTTCTTTGCTGGAGCCTTACTTGAAGGATGTTTTTTCTGCTTTCCTCCCATACAACCTACCTTTCTCTATAATATTCAAATACTATTAAATTCTTTCTGCCTATTTTTAGACATAATTCTATTGTGACAACATAATTTTATCAAAATTAGCTAATTAAGTCAACAGATTCAACGATTTATCTTTAACTATTTTTGATGGTTTACAAAAAAAGAGAGAAAACTAATTCTCTCTTAATTATTCTCTTGGTTTATCTGCTCCAAATTTAACAGTTACAGGACTTGATGTACCATCTTTTAATCTAATTGTAGCGCTTGTAACTTCACCAGTTCTAAATCTTCCATGTTGAAGTGTCTTATTACCAGCCATTATCTTAATACCATTGTTTAATGTAATACTTGTAAATTCAGCAAAAGTAGTTCCATTTCTCGTTATAGATACTTCGTATTGGGCAACGTCACCATTAACACCAACTAAAGGAGTTAAGGTAAGAACAAAACTAGCTGGTTTTTCTGTTACTGTAATTTCTTTAGTAGCTGTTAAGCCATTTGCTGTTTTAACGGTTACTGTAACAGTACCGGCCTTAACACCTGTCAATTTACCATCTTTACTTATCTTGGCAGAACCTGTACCAGGTGTAACACTCCAAGTTACAGATTTATTAGTTGTATTATCAGGAGTTATTTTAGCTTTTAATGTAATAGTTTTGCCTTCTTGAACTGTGTTATTTCCAGTAATCGTAACACCTGTAGCTTTTACTTCTGGTGTAACAGTTACAGTATATGTAGCTGTCTTACCATTAGCTGTTGTAACAGTAATAGTTACTTTACCTTCTTTAAGACCTTTAACATTACCATTCTTATCTACTGTAGCAATAGTGTTATCACTACTAGTCCATGTAACATTTTTATTTGTTGCATTAGTA
The DNA here is from genome assembly GCA_947632495.1 of uncultured Bacilli bacterium. Lineage (GTDB taxonomy): Bacteria > Bacillota_I > Bacilli_A > RF39 > UBA660 > UBA5578. The sequence goes on along the minus strand of CANRPL010000013.1, from coordinate 15,336 downwards.
GGTGTTACAGTAGCTGTTAATTTAATTGTCTTTGTAACAACAACTGAAGTAGCACCAGTAATCTTAACGCCTGTAACTTCAACAACATTTGAAGCAACAGTTACTGTACATTCAGCTTTATATTTTCCATCTTCAGTTGTAACCGTTACGGTAGCTGTACCCTCTTTAAGAGCTTTAACATTACCATTGGCATCAACTGTAACAACCGTAGGATCACTACTTGACCAAATTAAATTAGTTGCTTTAGCATCGGCTGGAATTAAAGTTGCTACCAAAGTAGCTGTACCATTTGGTACTAAAGCTAATGTAGATTGGTTAAGGCTAACACCTGTAACTTCTACTTCACCGCCAACTTCTTCCCAACGAGCTTCTAACTTCATATCGCTAGTTATCTCACGGTCAAAATCAAATTTTTCACCATCTAAATACCAACCAGCAAATACATAACCTTCACGAGTTGGATCGCTAGGTCTTTCTAACTTACCATCTTTATCAACCTTTTGTTCTGCAACTTCGCTACCACCATTAGTATCAAAAGTAACAGTATATTTTGGCTTATTACAACTTTTTAATAATAGTAGAATAATTACAATAACAATAACTAATAATATACAAATCTTAATAAGTAATGAAGATTTCTTTTCTTCTTTTTCTTCTTCCTTATCTTCATCCTCATCTTCATCTTTTGAAGTATGAGCTACTTTGCCTTTTTTCTTGTCTTTATCTTTATCATGATCTTCTTCAGCTTCGTCGTCTAAATCTTCATCTTTTTCTTCTTTTTCTTCTTCGTCTTCATCGTCTAAAGAGTCCTCATCTTCATCTTTTTCTTCGTCCTCTTCATTCTTTTCTTCTTTTTCTTCATCTTCATCTTTAGGTGCAAAATCTTCATCATCATCAACGAAGTCGAAATCTTCAGAATCTACATCGCCAATATCATCCAAAGAATCTAAAGCAGAAGCTTCCTCAACATCTAAATCAACAGGTGCTGCTACAACTCCTTTTTTCTCTTCTTCATCACGATCATCGATAACAAGAACTTCCTCCATATTACCTGAATCATAAGGTTTATGAGCAACTGGTTTTTCTTCAGCTTCTTCAAAATCTTCACTGATATCTAATAAATCATCGTCGTCATCTAAACCTTTTAATTCGCCGATATCTTCAACATCATCAAAATCATCATATTCAATGTCGTCTAAATCTTCTCTTTTATCTTCTTTCATACTGCCATCCTTTCCTTATCTTTCATTTTATAGGTTTACCCTACATTATTTCAATACTATTACCTATTGTAACAACATAATTGTACGTTATATTGTCGCTTTTGTCAATATAATTAGATGCGAAAAAATAATAAAAAATGTCAAATTGATATCTAATTATTATTTTTTAGTTGCCAATGTGCTTCTAAAGTAAGATCTTTCTTAATGGGAACACTAAAATCATACTTTTCATCATTTACATACCAACCCATAAATTCATAGCCATCACGATCATCAAGTTCAGGTTCTCGAATAAGTTCCCCTTCCTTTAAAATGACACTATCAACCTTTTCTTCACTATTAGTAACAAAAATAACGCGATATTCTTTTTCCTCATGATAGTTAACTAATAAAACAAATAGAATAAGTAATATGATTAGTAAGCAAATAACTTCAATCAAAACTTTTTGGCGTTCCCTCATCTATCTCACCTACCCAATTGTACTATCTTATCATTATTTAGTCAATAATCGCGTATATTTAACTAGGTGATTGGATGAACTATTTAAAAAAGATAGGCGTAAGCATGATTTTTACCATTAGTATCTACTTGCTTTTATTATTACTTTTAACTTTATTTAGTTATTTAAATATCATCAAAGGAACAACTCTTACAACATTGAAACTTGTCATTGTCATCGTAAGCCTTTTTATAGGAGCCTTTATTTTAGGAAAAAAGATGAATAAAAAAGGTTGGTTAGAAGGTATCAAGTTCGGTATAATAATACTTATTGTTCTAAATATCATAAACTTAATTTTTTATCATCACTATAATATCGGTAGTATCATTTATAATCTTATTTTACTTTTTACTACCACTTTAGGTAGTATGATTGGTATTACAAAAAATAGAAAGACTTCATAGTCCTTCTATTTTTTTAATTCAATAAGTGTTATTTCGTTATCAAATAATGGTTCCAAAAAAGAAAAGAGATTGCTAGGAGCTGCTTTGGTAATACCTGATGAAATGATAATCTTTGTATCACCCTTTTCAATTAACCCATAAGCATCTTTAACAAACATACGATTACAATGAGGTGAAAATAGGCCTATACCATGCATCTTATCACGAAGAAAAGATGGTGTAATACCCGCATGAGTATGACCGGATAAAACCAAAGAGATACTTTTCATTACTTTAATATCATCATAATTATCTAGTTTTGTAAAAGGAATGGGCGTATGTGATAAAAGAATATTATATTTATCCTTTTTAAAGCTATCAAAAGTATTATTGATAAAACGGCGAAAATAATTGACGTTTTCCCCATATCGATAATAATAGTCTAAAGGTAAGGTTAAACCGATAAAACGAATATTACCGTCTTCATATATCTCATTATCTAATAGGTGAATTCCTTTAATCTTTCTAATTTCATCAAAAAGTTCATGATTATAGTAGTAGCTATGATCTTTACGATTACGATAATAATCATGTCCTCCTAAAGAAATGATAACCGTACTTAATGTAGTTAATGCTTTTAACCAATCAATTAATAAAGCACTATCTTTAATTTCCCCTACATCGATAATATCACCAACTAGACAAATATAATCCATCTTCTCTTGTTTTAACTCGTCAAAAACTTTATTTAGTTTTTTCATATTACGTGCTTGATAATAATGTAAATCAGTTAAAAGAACAATCCTTTTATTCGTCTTTTTTGTTGAAACGTTATAACTTACTTTCCTTATCATCCTTAACCCCCAAGTATTTAGATTTAAATTCATCACGATACTCTAATAAAGTACCATCTTTTATCGCACCACGTAATTCTTCCGTAAGTCTAATTAAGAAACGGATATTATGAATTGATAAAAGACGAGCACCAAAAGTTTCGTCCGCAGTAATTAAATGACGGATATAAGCTTTGGTATAATGCTTACATGCGTAACAGTCACAGCCATCTTCAATCGGTGTAAAATCTTCTTTATATTTTAAATTTTTAATATTAATCTTACCATAGCGAGTATAGGCATTACCGTGACGCGCTAAACGTGTCGGTAAAACACAGTCAAACATATCGACACCACGAATAACACCTTCAATAATATCGATAGGATCTCCTACACCCATGAGGTATCGAGGTTTATCAGTAGGAAGATATGGGATAGAATAATCTAAAGCAGCATACATATCTTCTTTAGATTCTCCGTCGTTAGCGACTCCACCAATAGCGTAACCATCAAAGTCTAATTTAACTGTCTCTGTAGCCGAAATTTTACGTAAGTCTTCATAAGCTCCCCCTTGGACAATACCAAACAACGATTGTCTTGGATTAGCATGGGTATCTTTACATCTTTTTGCCCACCTTAAAGTTCTTTCAATACTATTCTTCATATAGTCATATGGAGCTGAAGCTGCTGGACATTCATCAAAACTCATCGCAATATCACTATCTAGTTTATTTTGAATCTGAATAGATAGTTCTGGCGTTAGAAATAATTTACGGCCATCTAAATGACTCTTAAAGTAAACGCCTTCTTCCACTATATCTTTCTTTTTATTTTTAACAAGTGAAAAAACTTGATAACCACCACAATCCGTTAAAATAGGTCCATCATAATTCATAAACTTATGTAATCCGCCTGCATGATCAACAACATCTTCACCTGGTCTTAACCATAAATGATAAGTATTAGATAGAATAACCGCACTATGCATATCTTTAAGTTCTTCTGGGCTTAAAGTCTTAACCGTTGCTTGGGTACCAACAGGCATAAACATCGGTGTATCATAAGTACCATAATTAGTATGTAATTTACCTAGGCGAGCATTACCACAAGTACTAACTAATTCATATTTTATTTTCATCATATCACATCCACATTGCTCATTATACTATATATTTAATTTAAATTCTATCTTTTTTACTAGATATTTAAAGATAAAGTTACATGTTTATCTAAAGCTTTAGCTTCTTCATATTGTTCAACAAAATCAAATGTACTAGTATCGACAATATCTAAATCTAAAGATTGCGCTAAAAGAAGTAATGTTCTCGTTTCTTCTAATAATTGTCTAGTCTTTTTAAAAAAGCATTTCTTCTTAAGTTTGGCAAAAGGAATACCGATGCCAATAATAGCTTCTGGTTTAATATAATTTAAAACTTGATATTCATCTTCCATATCACTATATGGTGTTAATGAATCATCTTTAAGTAGTTCTTGATACGCTACTAAAGGTGAAACAATAATGGGTTTAATAGCGGGAATATCACCGGATATAATTAATACAAAATGTTGATAAATATAATGAGGATAAGCACAAAGAGGATTATGAGTATAAAAGGAATCGGGCCTTTTGGAACAAAGAGATATATAATCGAGACCATTATAGTTATGAGAAGTTTGATATCCTTGTAAGCGTTTAGCTTTTATGCCCTCTTTCAAGATTTTAATAACTAAACCTGGACTATCAAGGCCATGATAAAAATATTTACTCATAAAACCACCTAGTGGTTATTATATCATATATTTAAATTACTAATTATCTTTTTTAAAGGATTAACTAGAGTTGATAGATGAAGTAAATGAGCACCCTTTAAATAGATTACATCTCCATCTTCAAAGACAAAGTCTTTAAAATAGTCTTCCAAGGTATCAATATTAGTAAAATGTAAATAGTTTTTTAATTTCTTTGTATTAGATCCAACTGTCATAATAATACTATTAGGTATCTTTTTCATTTGTTTATATATTTTACGATGTAACTTATCACTATATTTACCTAGTTCCAACATATCACCAAAGACAATTATCTTACGTTTATATGTTTCAATTGCTTTTAAACCACATAAGATAGATTCATATGAAGCATTATAAGCATCATCAATAATAGTAATATTATTCACTACTAAATAATTCATACGCGATGGTAAAGGTTTAAAAGAAGCATAATATTTTTTTAATTCATCTTTATTATATCCAAGATATTCACACACTTTAAAAACTAATTTACTATTCATGCGATATGGTGTATCTGGAAAATCATAATCATAGTCATATACTTTAATACCCATTTCTTTTTTTAATAATTCATCTTCTCCATTTAAAAACATAACTGTAATAGGTGTTTTAATACTTAACTTCTCATTTAAAATTTGTTTTTTTGATTTAAAATTACCAATATGCGATAAGCCAATATTAGTAATAAGGGCTATATCCGGTTTAACGATATTAGTAAGATAGGCAATTTCTCCAGGATGATTAGTACCTAATTCCATAATAGCGTAGTCATAGTTATCATTTAAAGCAAGAAGTGTATTAGGTACTCCGATATGATTATTATCACTACCTTTACTACATAAAACTTTATATTTTTGTTTTAACATATGATGGAGTAACTCTTTCGTTGAAGATTTACCACAACTACCCGTGATACCGATAACAATACCATGATACTTACTTCTAATATAAGTCGCTAAAAGGGCTAAAGCGGTAATCGTACTTTCAACTTTAATAATAGGTATATCACTATCTATCTTTAAATCTCTTTCACTAATAACTACTTGAGCTCCTCTTTTAAGAGCATCTAAAACATAGTTATGACCATTATTGATGCATAAAAAAGCATCTCCTTTATTTATTAGCCGACTATCGATTTTAATCTCCTTAATCTTTCTTTCTTTATAAAGGAGATTAATATGTAAAACCTCTGTAATTTCTGATAGAAACATTTTTCCTCCTAAAAAAAATGACTAGTCCATGTACTTAGTCATTTGTTTCATCATTTGATTTACTTGTTTTTGGCTTGGTGTCCTTCCCATTCCTGACATCATTGCTTTAATCATTTGTTCATTGATAGGTGGATTTTTCTTAATCATCTTCTGCATATAATGACGAGCGACGAAAAAACCAATTACACCACCGATAACAACCCCTAGTAAGACATATAATATATCCGCTAGCATTATACCATTCCTTTCATATTTGATATTGTACTAAATAATGACTAAAAATACAAGACTTAATAAAATATATGCCCTACTTTAGTCAATATGCATGATGTTAAAAACTTTATCACGGACACTATCATAGTCATAGTGCATACTAGTTAAGACTTCATCTTTCATACCGCTGATACCAAAGTTTTCAACACCGATAGTTGTAACATTATCACCAAGGCGATGCCATCCAAAAGAAGAACCCGCTTCAATAACTATTTTTAAAATATGATTAGGTAAAATATTATAACGATATTCTTCTTGACATTCTAAAAATTGTTCAATAGATGGCATACTGACAATACGGAAATTTCTAATGCCTTTTTGAAGTAAATCATAACCGATATTACGAGCATAAGCTAATTCCGTTCCACTCGCTACTAAAATATATTTTAAAGGGGCTTGTTCTTTAAAATAGATATACCCTCCTAAAAGGGTCATTTTAGCATCTGTATTATGATGTAATTCTACTTCTTGACGGCTTAAAATTAGCGAACTAGGATTATCATTAGAATTTAAGATAACTTGCCAACAACCTAATAATTCTTTCATATCGGCTGGACGGAAAACTTTCATATTAGGTATAGAACGTAACATCGCTAACTGCTCAACAGGTTGATGGGTTGGACCATCTGGTCCAACATTAATCGAATCATGGGAGAAGATATAAGTTACTGGTAGATGCATTAAAGCTGACATACGCATTGCTGGTTTTAAATAATCAGCAAAACTTAAAAAAGTCGAACCATATGGTTTCATATTGACAAGCGCTAAACCATTTAAGATAGCTCCCATCGCATGTTCACGGACACCAAACCAGATATTATTACCATTGAAATTACTACTAGTAATATCGGGTAACTCCTTAACATAAGTTTTCGTTGATGTACCTAAATCGGCACTACCACCGATAAAAGTTTTAATATTACGACATAAATAATATATGAAAGTTGCATTAGAATCACGAGTAGCTTCTTTTTGATGATCTCTTAAATCCCACTCTAACTTTAAAAGATTATAGTGAAAATCATTATTAAATAAATAACCCGCTAAAGTTTTATCACCTTTACATACTCCCATAACGTAGTCATTATAAATATTATTGGTCTTTTTATATTTATCATTGACACGCTCTGATAACTTACTACGAAAATATTGGCGAGCTTCTTCTTGGTAAGCAAATGGTTCCATTGGCATTTGTAATTTACTTTTTAGCTGCATAATATCTTCACTAGTTAAAGTTCCACCATGAACTTTATTAGTTCCCATTAGTAAAGAACCATCACCTATTTTTGTTTTAACTTCAATAAATACTGGGTTACTAGCTTTTTTAGCTTTATCTAAAGTATGATTCAAATTAGCTAGATTGTTGCCATCTTTTACTAAATAAGTAGTCCATCCCATCGCTTCAAAACGTGAGCGAACATTCTCGGTAAATGTTTTATTTGTTGAACCATCTAAAGATATATCATTTGAATCATATACGACAATTAAATTATTAAGTTTAAGGGTTCCCGCTAGAGAACATGCTTCATAAGAGACACCCTCCATCAAGTCACCATCACCCACTAAAGCATAGACACGGTAATCAATAAGTGATTCATTTTTATTAATGCGATAACGTTCCGCTAAAATTTTTTCACCTAGAGCCATACCGACACTAGTTGCGATACCTTGACCTAAAGGTCCTGTAGAACAATCGACACCAGGGGTTACACCAAGTTCAGGATGGCCTGGAGTTTTAGAGTTACTATGACGGAATTTTTTTAAATCATCGATAGTTAAAGAATAACCACACATAAATAAAGTCGCATATAATAAAGCAGAACCATGTCCAGCACTCATTACAAAACGATCACGATTAAACCAAATAGGATCATTAGAATTGACATTGAGATGTTTACTATAAAGTGAATATAAAATAGGAGCAGCCCCTAAAACAATACCCGGATGACCACTTTTCGCCTCATTAATCATATCAATACCTAAAGATTTAATATTATTTATTACTTCAATATCTGTCATATATATACCCCTTATCTTCATCAGTATTATATCAAATATTTTTCTTACTTTAAACAAACAAATGTTTGACAACACATATTCCTTATGATAAAATGGATATAGTTAGGAGGTTATTATGGAAAAACTAACCAAAAGACAAGAAGATACTCTATCATATATCAAATCGTATGTCGTTGAACATGGCTATCCCCCTACTGTTAGAGAAATAGCCAAAGCCATTAATGTATCATCACCCGCTACTGTTCAAGCACATCTTGATAGTTTAGCTGATAAAGGATATATCAAAAAAGGATCAAATAAAAATCGAACAATTGAATTGATGGTCGAAAACGAATTTGCTGATCAAAGTGATAAAGTCGTTGATGTTCCCTTACTAGGTAAAGTTACTGCCGGATCTCCAATTGAAGCTATTGAAAACCCTAATGAATTTTTTACTTTACCATCTTACTTAATACCTAAAGAAAAAGAAGTATTTACCCTTCTTGTTCGTGGGGAAAGTATGATTGATGCTGGTATTTTAGATGGTGATATTGTCGTTGTTGCGCGTTCTAAAAGAGCTAATAACGGTGAGATTGTCGTAGCGATGACTGATGAAAATGAAGTAACATTAAAAAGATTTTATAAAGAAAAAGATCATATTCGTCTACAACCGGAAAACAAGAGTATGCAACCAATTATTTTAGATAATGTATCTATTTTAGGTAAAGCTATTGGTTTATATCGTGAAATATAAAAAAAGAGTGATAAATCACTCAATCATTAGACATTGGCGCTAATAAATCGTTAATGTCTTTTTTTTCGGTTGGAGCAATCGTTGTTGCTGGCGTCATCTGTTGATTAAAAATAGACATATTATTTGGCTGGTTATTATCAGTAGGTACACTTACAAAGCGATTACCTTCTTCCGTTGAAGGTTGAGGATTAATAGGTGCTCCCTCAAAAATATCTTGACTAAAAAAGGTTCCAACATTACTCTTATCACTAGAAGTTTCACTAGCCATACTCTGTTCTTTTTCGGCATTTTCAATGGCTTTATTAGCGAACACATCATAGGCGCTATCATCTGGTTTAGAAGTTGTCTGATTTATCTCTAAATTAATAGGTTGATTAGCATAAGGATTAAATTGAATTTCTTGTTCAGGAGCTTGTTCCTGCTTTTCCTGACTTGGAACATAATCAATAATACTACTAGCTTTAGGACGAGCATTTTGTAGACAAGCTTCTTTTAAGCTATCATCTTCAGTTGGATCATCGACATAAGTAAGAATGATTTCAGTCGCTAAATTTAAGCGTTCTTGTTCCTTTTCTGTCAACTCATTCATATTAAGTAAACTACGATAATTAGATAGTTCACATTCAATCTCATTCTTGCTCTTCTTAACATTAGTCTCTATAACATTGAAAGATGAATCATAATCTTTACCTACTTTGTAAATAGAGAAGTGACAATTGTAATTAGTATTGATAATATTTAAACAAGTTGGTAAATATTTACGAATATTATCACGGAAACGAACATTAGCTTCTCTTAAACGAACATCTTTATCAGTAACATCTGAATTTTCAATTTCACTTACATTATCTAAAAATTTTTGCTTTTCATCATTATATAATTCAATATCCGTAAACATATTTATCTATACAAGTCTACTGGGTAGACTCCCCTTTCTATTTCATCATTAAGATAATTTATAAACTCTTGTAGATCTTCTTGATAAGTTATACCTTTCCATACAGCATTGGTATCTAATACCTCACATGTTATATCACCGCTAGTAATATGTTCAAATACAAAGGATGAAATATATAGCTCATCTTTCGTTAAATCAGCAGTCTTTAAAAAGTTTATAAAATCTTTTTCCATATAATTAAAGATATTAGGATAGAAAACAAACATATTCATTGAAACATAATCATATGGATTAGCAATAAATTTTTCGGATCCATCTAATGGTTCACATACAATTTCACCATTTATCTTTTCTACTTTTGATTCCACAAGGCGAAGTAACGTGTGATCATTAACTGCGCACATACCTCTTTTAACAGAACCATTATCGGTTAAGGTATTAACAATATTATAACCAACAAGGGCATATTTATACTTATCAGTATTATTTTTAATATATTCGCTCGCTACGCGAAAAGCATCATAACCATAAAAATCATCGGCATTAATAACAATAAATGGTTCATTAATAACATCTTTACAACACAAAATAGCTTGTCCTGTTCCTAAAGGCTTAACTCGTGATTCAGGTATTTTAACATCAATTGGTAAATCATCGTTACTCTGAAAAACATATTCAACATCAATTTTACCTTCAACTCTTTTACCGATTGTCGATCTAAACAATTCATAGTTCTCCTCTTTAATACAGAAGACGACTTTAGAAAAGCCAGCTTTAATCGCGTCATAAATCGAATAGTCAATAATAAATTCGCCATTAGGTCCAACTGGAGTAACTTGCTTTAAACCACCAAAGCGACTACCCATACCACCAGCTAAAATAACTAATGTCATATACTACCTCCAATCATTACTTCTGGTTTCATCTTGGTAACATCCTTATCATATTTTTTATAGATGGCCAAAAGCTTACCAGTTTCATCGGTTAAAACAATTCTCTCACTATCATATATATTCTCTATTATTTTACCATTTAATATAGCTTTTTTCAATAGACCTTCAACTGCAATATGAGGAAAATTCTTTACCAAATAATCAATTGGTGTCATATCTTTAATCGTTATATCATCAATTGATTTACAATCATTAATACTGACATTTCCTAAACTAATACGTCTTAAACTACTCATCGTACCAACCGTATTTAAAGCGTAGGCAATATCCCGAACTAAAGAACGAATATAAGTGCCCTTACTAACTTTAGCACGTATTTTAAATACAACTCTATCCCCTAAGATTGGTTCACCAACTAATGTTAAGGCATAGACTGTAACCATCTTTTTTGGTAATGTGACAGGAATATTTTCACGGGCATATTGATAAAGTTTTTTACCATTAACTTTAACCGCGGAATAAAGAGGTACCTCTTGTTCATACGTACCAGTAAACTTACTTAAAATATCATTAATCATCGAAGATGTAACTTTCGGTACTTCTTCTTTTACAATATTACCGGTAATATCTAAAGTATCCGTTTCTATTCCTAAAGTAATTTCGGCTTCATATTCTTTAACTGAACTTGATAATAGTTCAACAAGCTTGGTCGCCTTACCGACACAGACAACTAAAACACCTGTCGCCATTGGATCTAAAGTCCCAGTATGACCAACTTTTCGTATTTCAGTTTTCTTAATAATCTCGTTGACCACATCACGACTAGTACAACCAGCTTCTTTATCAATAAAAAATGCCCCATTCATACTATCACCATAATTAAATTATACCATCTATTCTATCATTTGACTATAGTTTTAAATATTTGACTGTAAAGGTCGTCTTATAATTAGAACTACTTACACTAATACTATCATTATCTTTTTCGATGATTGTTTTAGTTAATGTTTCAATTTGCGAGCATTCATAGATAATAAAACATTTTTAAGGCATTTAGTATCTCATTTAGAAGAAGCTCTTTCCGATTAAAGTTAATCTTATAAAGTTACAATATAAAGAAAAGAGGATAATCCTCTTTCTTTATGGTAATAACTTTTTTATTTTACCTTCTAATTCAGAAGGCTTGAAACTATTCATCGGACGATTAAGAACAAAAGATTTGGTAAATGGTAAATCACCATAACGATCTAAAACATCAAAATATTCAGGTGGAAGAATATAAGATGCTTCGTCATCACGGACAAATCTTTTCTTAAAACTATTATCCGCATCAAATTCACGTTCATAATCATCTAATTTTTCCATAAACGATCTTTTAACATGCTTATAACCAAATAATTCATAGTGTTGTAAAGCAAAATGGCCATTAAAAAACTTTCTTCTAATTGTTAATACATCATCATGGGTTAACATTTGGGAATAACGGAAATATTTCAATAGTGGATCTAGATGACAAATACTACGGATAATAATACCACTATTATTATGATTATCACTATTAACCATATCTGGATTAGCCCAATCCATAATTGGATAATTTGGTGTAGCATATAACAAATCGTGCGCTAAATTATCTTTGTCGATGGTAAATAACATACTACGACAAAGAATTGATGTTGAAACTATAATACGATAATCAACACCACAGGCCATGTAACCAGTTATCTTTAAATTATCATAAGTATCACCAATACGGGCAACTTGACCAACATAGACATTTTCACGAGGAATACGATATTTAGCTCTCATATTTATGCTCCTTCTAACGATGTAAGTTATTATAACATAATAAGACTTATTAGTAAACAAAAAAGATAGCCTAGACTATCTTTATGCTTCTTTATTTTCTTCAGCTGGAGCTTCTGTTTCAGGAGTTTCTTCTGGAGCTGGAGTTTCAACTGCTGGTTCTGTAGCTGGAACTTCAGTAGTTTCAGTAGCTGGAGCCTCTGCCTCAACTACTGGTGTCTCTTCAGTAGCTGGAGCTTCTACCTCGGCAGGAGCAATAGGTGCAGGAGTTTCAGTTTCAGTAGCAGATGGCGTTGTAGCTTCACCGACAGGTGTTCCACATTCACCACAGAATTTAGCTCCAGGCGCTAAAGCAGCACCGCAATTAGTACAATTTGCTTGTGTCTCTTCAACTTTGGTACCACATGCACCACAGAATTTACCTGTAACAACAGCGCCACATTTTGCACAATGTTTTTCTGATGCAGCAGCAGCGGCAGGTGCAGCTGGTGTAGCAGCAGGAGTTGTGTAAGCAACTGGAGATTGACCACCCATCATACCTCCGGCAGCCATATTCATCATACCTAATCCCATAAAGCCAGATGCAGCACCATTTTGGTTACTAGCAGCACTTTCCATAGCTGTAGCTGTTGCTGCTACCATACGACCAGCAGCATTTTCTTGAACACTATAGAAACGAGAATCAGCAAATGTTTCAATACGTTCTTGTGATTTTTCATCAGGTACTGGAGTATCTAAAGCAACAGATACAACTTCCATACCTCTTAAAGTACGCCACTTTTCATCAAGGGCATCATTCATATAATCAGCAATACGTTGTTGTTCATTAGTTAAATAACTATACTTAATACCATCAGCAGCACATTTACCAATAGCGCCAGCAATACAAGTTAAGAATTCAGCATCAGCTTGTTCCATTAAAGTATCTTTACGATAAACATCACTAACATTACCAACAACATTTTGGAAAAATACTAGTGGATTAGAAATCTTAAATGTATATTGTCCATGATATTTAATACGAATATCATGATAGATTGGATCATCATATGGAATTGGAGATGATGAACCGAATTTATTATCAAATATTTCCTTTATATTTACATAGTAAACAGCTTGTTCTTTAGCTGGTGTACCATTATAAGTAAATCTTTGAACAGCTTCTTTAAATACTTCTCCAAATTGACCAGCAAAAAGAGTTGGTGATGAAGAAGCATCAAATGTATATATACCTTCTTCAGCTGTAGCATCCAAAATTTTACCTGAATCAAAGATAATTGCTACTTGACCAGCACTAACTTGGATTCTACTCTTTGAACTAATTTGTCCTGTTTTAGTTGTCTTCTTAACAACTAGAGTATTATTATCCATACTATCGCATGATATATAATCCTCCCATTGATCACCTAATGTTGATCCGATTGCCCCAACGGCAGCTTTAATTAAACCCATTAAAATAACCTTCTTTCTTAATACTCTTTATAGGAACTAAATGCCCATGCTTTTAAATTAATCTCTTTAATGGCTGTGCCACAATAATCACAATATTTGTGACCTAAAGATTTAATAACAGCGCCACAATTAGGACAATTAGTTGCTACTACATTTTGGTAGTCTTTAAATAAAGACTCATCATAGACGTAGATGAAATTACAAGCATAACGCGTTTGTTTCTTATACTTGCCACTTTCTTCAACTACGTCATTACGTTTTAAACGATAATAATATTCTAAAGATACGCTTACCGTCACGGTCGCTACTCCATCAATCTTCGTATAATCTTTAAGAGCGAAATCATGAAACTTAATATCACTATATGATACTTCAACATGATTATTCAAATGATCATCGATTAGTGAGATTAAACTTGATTGAAGAAGAGGAACTTTATCTAACTTTACTTTATCATTATTAGTTAAAGCATCAAAAATCAATCGTAAATCTTCTTCGGTCATATTATAAAGACGATGCTCATTAAATTCAGGAAAATCACGAAGAATATTAGGAAGCAATATTTTAGTCATACCGGAAGCACTACGTACTCGCATACTATCTTCCCTTTTTAATTCATCTATTTTATTACCAACTTCATTTAATTTAATATTTCCTAAACCAGCTTGGCGAGCAGCTTTCTTAATTTTTAACCATATAATCAAAGCTATAACGCATAAAAAGAGAAAAATGCCAACGACAATGCCGAAAAAGATTATTAAACCTTTCATTATTGAAACCTATAACCACATACAACACACAATGGTTGACCAGGCTTAACGGTAAATCCACAATTTGGACAAACAGATGGTTGATTAGAACCCGATGTCGTAAATGAAGGCTGACTAGTAGTCTCCTGACTACGGATAGCCTCTCCTGATGTTGGTCTTAATCCGCTAGATTGTGATCCAAAAATAGCCATAGGATTATTAGATAAGTCAACTTCAGATGGCTGACTAACTAATGTAGCACTATAAGATGGTGGATTCATGTAGTTATTATCATTATATGCTGGTTGAACATTGCTAGGACTAGCAAAAGGATTCAACTGGTTAGCGGCAGCATCATTACTATAAGATGAAGTTGGTATATTATTCATTGATGGTACTTCATTATTAAAACCATTTGGAGTACTTTCTGGATAACCACCTAATGGTTGAGATGTAACTGATATATTAGGAACAACTTTTTCAGTAACCTGTGGCATCTGTGGTTGCTCATACGTTGGTGTACTTGGTACTTCATAACTTGGCATCTGTGGTTGTTCGTATGTTGGTGTACT
>CANRPL010000012.1 GCA_947632495.1 uncultured Bacilli bacterium | reverse complement strand
TTACAAATTACATTTTAACAGATTTATCGCTTTATTTGTATATTTGGGGTCTCACATCAATTGTAACACTACAGTAAAAAAATATAAAAACAATAGATTTTTGTTGACTTTTCTATTGTTTTTTAGTACAATTCTAATTGGTACATTTTATTAATCCCACATTTAGTAAGTCCTGGGAAAACTTACTTAATGTATTGGAGAAAGGAAGACATTATGAAAGATTCATATATGCAAAAGAAAGAAGATGTAGTACGTAACTGGTATGTTATCGATGCTGAAGGTGTAAGCCTAGGTCGTTTAGCTGCTAAAGCCTCTAATGTATTACAAGGAAAGCATAAACCTACATATACTCCACATATTGACTGTGGTGATTGTGTAGTAATTATCAATGCTGAAAAAGTTAAATTGACAGGTAATAAACTAGATGAAAAAATTTACTATAACCACAGTGGTTATACGGGTGGTTTAAGAGAAAGAAAAGCTCGTGATATGGTTGAAAAGTACCCAGTTGAAATGGTTGAAAGAGCTGTTAAGGGTATGTTACCAAAGACAAGATTAGGTCGTCAAATGTATAAAAAATTATTTGTATACGCTGGTAGTGAGCATCCACATGCAGCTCAAAAACCAGAAGTGATGGAAGTTAAATAGGAGGGTTTGAAATGGCTAAAGTATATCGTGGAACCGGAAGAAGAAAAACATCAGTAGCGCAAGTTAAAATGACTGCTGGTACTGGTAAGATTACCGTTAATGGTCGTGATGTAAGAGATTTCTTACCTTATGAAACTCAAGTTATGGATTTAATGCAACCATTAGTTGCAACTAACAATGAAAATACATTTGATATTGAAGTAAAAGTTACTGGTGGCGGTTCTACAGGAGCTACCGGAGCAATTCGTTTAGGTATTACGAGAGCATTATTAGAATATGATGCAGTCAATGAAGGTAATGAAGATAGTTATCGTGCTATTTTAAAAAGAGCTGGTTTTATAACTCGTGACTCACGTGTTAAAGAACGTAAGAAACCAGGTTTAAAAGCTGCACGTCGTGCACCACAATTCTCAAAGAGATAGAAAAGGCCCATTATTATGGGTTTTTTTGTTGGTATAAATACCTTAACAAAATAAAGTATGGTATAATCATAGTAGGATGTGATAGTATGATATTGGAAGAGTTTGATGAGACAAGGACTTCGACATTTGATCCAACTGATTATGAAAGTGTTGTTCCAGATATGCCTAAAGTAGGTATCACTTGTTTTTCAAAAAAGTTGATTGATCGTTATGTTGAAATATTTAGTGGTGAAAAAATAGCTGAATTAAGTAGCGCTAACGGTCGAATCCCTGTTTATAAGATAAATTATCAAGGACATGATTTTGCTTTATTTATGAGTCGTGTCGGAGCTTCCGCTTGTGTTGTAGCCTATGAAGAGATGATTGCTAAAGGCCTAGATAAATTAATCATGTTTGGTACATGTGGGGTATTAGATAAGAATATTGAAGATTTAGCGATTATTATTCCGACTGCTGCCCTTCGTGATGAAGGTACCAGCTATCATTATATGAAAGCTAGTGACGAAGTAACGGTTAATGAGAAATATCGTGATGCTTTTATTGATATTTTAAAGCATAATCATGTTGATTATGTCGAAGGTAAGACTTGGACCACGGATGCTCCATATCGTGAAACGAGAGCTAAAGTCCAAAAGCGTAAACAAAGTGGCTGCCTTTGCGTCGATATGGAATGTTCAGCTATGAGTGCTGTCAGTATTTTTCGTCAAAAAGATTTCTTTCAATTTTTCTATGCTGCCGACAATTTAGATAGCAAGAAATGGGATATGCGTAGTTTAGGTAATGATGAAAAATTGAGTGAGAAAGAAAAAATTATTTATTTGGCTTTAGAGCTTGCTAAAAAAATGGATGAAATGTGATTTAGATTAAGCTAAATTATGTTATAATATGATAACTATATTGAAAAGAGGAATTGTATGAAAATAAAAGAATTAGCGGAAATGCCTGAATCATTTAAAGATATTTTCCCGCCCGATGAGTTATTCCATCCGGATTCATTTTATGATAGTGAGTGGACTTTAGGTGGAGGCTATGATTTAGATGAACCAGATGTTGATATGTTGGTTATTAATGCTAAAGAAAAAGATGGTAAGAATGCTTATACGGAATTTTTAAATAGACATTATTTTAAACCTTTGCGTTCAGCAATTGTGTCATCAATACCAATCAAAAATTTCTACCCTAAAATAGCTTTGAATGTTGATTATGCAAAAGGTCAAAGAAGAGTATCTTTTTCCTATGGACAATTTACGAGACAATTAATGATGAGTTTAATTAATTATGATTATGGTGTTGAATCTTTTCAAGGCGTCACGGATGATTCATATGAAAATATTATGGGTATTGCTCGTAGTTTTTTACGCGATGAAGTAAAGCGTTTAAATGATGTTGAAGAAAAAGGCCCTGCTTCTGCATATTATCGTGATGCTAGAGGTAATTATGATTATTTTCTAAAAGAAACGGGACAACATATCTCATTTTCAACTTTTATTCATTTAAAGATTGAATCTACTTCTTCTTTAGCTTATTCCTTAAAGTTTTGTGGCGATATATTTAATAGCGAACTCGATGTTGATGCACTTGTCGATTGCTTCGATTATGATAAGTTTTGTTTAATGGCAAGTTATAGTGCATTAGATGCTTGCTTTTTTACGGAAAAGACAAGTAATGTCGTTGATGGAAGTGCCACTTTTATTGGCAAATATCTATATTTTGTTGATATGTATATGAAACTAGAACCTAATTATAATCCATTTATTTGTGTAGTTGATCCGAAAAATGGAAAAAAGCGTATTGTTCATATAGATGATATTAGAAGAGCCTATAACGATTTAATTAGTCGTCATCCTGATTATGATGTTGTTATGACGGATACTAAAAAAATTATGATGATATTAAAAGCTAATGGTTATACGGATGAGCAGATTGCAGCTTTTGATACTAGCAAAAAAGAAGATCAAGAGACTTTGGAAAGATTATATGAAAAATTTGAGGCTGACCGCGAGTTAGCTGCCAATTGGGAATTTATGCCTAAAGGTGAAGATGATAAAGAAAGAGAGGCTCCATCTAAACCAAGACGTGCCCCTGGTGCTTTTTCAGAAGCATCGATAGAACGAGCTAGACGTTTAGCGATTGGACAAGAATTTTTAGCCGAATCTGAATATTTATATCATCTATCGGGTATTAATAAGTTTGCGGGTTATCATGCTTATATTTATCCGACTAAAAGAGTCGTTTTTGAAGCAAAGGAAAATGAGCATTCTAAATTTGTACCTTCAACCGCAACTTATATTATGACGTTAGAAAATTTTATCGAATTATCTAAATTAAGTAAACCGGAAATTATTGCCTTAATGAAAGGCGATCAAGTTGATGGTAAACCACTCGATGTTAAAAGATTATATCATCGTGAGAATATGGAACGTTGGAAGAGCGATTTAAAAAGAGCTATTAGTGGTCAAGAATATTCTCATGAAGTTAAGACCTATATTGATGCTCTATTAGAAGATGCTAAATTGCGAAGAGGAGGTAAACAAAATGTCCTTGAATAGTTATCTTTTAGATGTTTTTCATGAAGAGGAAAGTATTGTTAAAGAGTTATTGAATATCGATAATAAAGTATGTATGACTAACCTTACTTATGAGGAATTAGACCGTCAATTTCGTGAGGCAGCTCCACTTAATAATTTAGATAGAGAATGCATTATGCTAACTGATGGTGATCCTGATACGGTTTTTGAAGCTCTTATTAATAATGCTTCTAATATAATAAGTTTACATATTGATAATAATTTTTTAGGAATTAATAAATGGTTAGTTAGTAAGACTATTAAATATTATGAAGAAAAGGATATCAATATCAAATTACAGTTAGATGAACAAAATGGTTATAGTCAATATAAAAATTGTCCATCATTGATAGTGGCCTTTGGCTTTGATGAATTTGCTGCCGGGATATCAGAATTATTTGATGGCCAAGATGTTTTAGTTGTAAGTAAATAGGAGGTTGTTATGTTAGAAAATAAAATAGCTATTGTAACGGGAGGAACACGTGGAATTGGTTTAGCAATCGTAAGAAAATTCCTAGATAACGGCGCTAAAGTAATTTTGTTTGGTAGCCGTGAAGAAAGTGTCAACAAAGCTGTTGATTTATTGCGTAATGAAAATGATACATATGAGGTTACAGGTTATTATCCTAATTTATGTAAAGCGGAAGAAGTTGATGAAATATTTAAAGATGTTGTGGATAAATATGGCCATATTGATATATTAATCAATAATGCTGGGGTCACTGCTACAACACCAATTGAAGAGTACACAGTAGATGAATTTGATAAGACGATGGATATTAATATTAAAGCTACCTTTGTATGTTCAAAAGAAGTTGTCAAATATATGAAAGAAGAAGGTAAAGGGGTAATCATTAATACTAGTTCAATGGTAAGTTTATATGGTCAACCTAGAGGCGTTGCTTATCCTACATCCAAGTATGCGGTTAATGGATTGACTAAATCTTTAGCTCGTGAATTAGGTAAATATAATATTCGTGTCAATGCTATTGCACCAGGGGTTACTAATACCGATATGGTTGCTAATCTGCCAAAAGAATATATTGAACCACTTCTTAAGACGATTCCATTAGGACGTGTTGGTGAACCAGAAGAGCTTGCTAATGCATATCTCTTTTTAGCAAGTGATCTTGCTTCTTATATCACAGGAGCAGTATTATCTGTAGATGGGGCGGCGATGAATTAATGAATAAAGAAGTGTTAAAAGATTTATCCTATGGCGTCTATGTCATTGGTAGTAAAAAAGATAATCGTGATGTTGGCTGTATCGCCAATAGTGTTATGCAAGTAACATCAAGTCCTGCAACCGTAGCAGTCAGTATCAACGTGGATAATTATACTAATCAGGCGATTAAAGAAAGCGGTATTTTCACTTGTATGGTATTACCAACGGATATTGATAGTGAAGTTATTGGTACTTTTGGCTTTAAAACAAGTAAAGATGTCGATAAATTTGTACCTTTTGAGACTTTAGATGTGGATGGCTATCCTATTTTAATGGATGCTATTAGTTATTTAAAATGCCAAGTTATTAATACTATCGAAAATGGCACCCATACTATTTTCATTGGAGAAATTATTAATTCTGATAAATTAAATGATAAAGAAGTAATGACTTATGCTTATTACCATGAAGTAAAAAAAGGAAAAAGTCCAGCAAAAGCACCTACTTATATTGAAGAAAAAACGGTTAAGGGAAAGAAAAAGTATATATGTAAAATATGTGGTTATGTTCATGAAGTTGATGAACTACCTCCTGATTTTAAATGCCCTATATGTGGTGTTGGTAGGGATATGTTTGAAGAGATATCATAGGATATCTCTTTATTTTAAAATAAATAAATATATGGTATACTAAATATGAAATATTATGAAAGAGATGTTATTATGAATATCGATTATGAAAAGTTACGTAGCGATTTAAAAGATTATTATGGTACAGCTATGGCTGGTCCTTTTCCAGTAGCGGTTATCGATGTATCTAAAGTAGAAAGAGCATCAGAAGAAGAACTGGTTATAATTGCTCAAAAGGAACACTTTAATCTTGATGCTTATACATGTGATAAACAAAGCCAAAAAAATTATCGCTATTTTTAATATGGAGGGGATAGGATGCTTCGAGTTAGTAATGAATGGCAGGACTATGAGTGCCTTGATGCTGGTAATGGTGAGAAATTAGAACGTTGGAAAGATGTTATTTTACGAAGACCAGATCCACAAGCCATGTGGAATGTCGATATGCATACAGATAAGTGGCAACATCCAGATGGACACTATTATCGCAGTGATAAAGGCGGAGGGCACTGGGAGTTTAATAAACAACTAGCTGAGTATTGGACAGTTAATTATAAAGAATTGACGTTTAAGGTTAGTCCAACTAACTTTAAACATACTGGGCTTTTCCCTGAACAAGCTACTAATTGGGATTTTATGATGGATAAAATAAGGAAAGCTAAACGACCAATTAAAGTATTAAATTTATTTGCCTATACAGGGGGCGCTACAATGGCTTGCGCGAAAGCTGGAGCTAGTGAAGTTGTTCAGGTTGATGCCTCTAAAGGTATGACTGAATGGGCTAAAGAAAATATGCATCTTAGCCATTTAGATGATTGTCATATTCGTTTTATTGTTGATGATTGTTTAAAATTTGTGGAAAGAGAAGCACGAAGAGGACGAAAATATGATGCGATTGTGATGGATCCTCCTAGTTATGGTCGAGGACCTAATGGTGAGCTTTGGAAGTTTGAACATAATCTAGATAAATTGATTAATGCTTGTATGAATATTTTAAGTGATAATCCACTCTTCTTTTTAATTAATGCTTATACCACGGGAATATCTAGTACGGTATTATATAACATTTTAAAAACGACGATGGAAAAGCAATATCATGGTAGTGTTGATGCTGGCGAAGTTGGATTAGCAATTACCAATAACGAATTAGTTTTACCTTGTGGAATATACGGAAGATGGCAAAGTAATGATTAATGTTTTGTATGAAGACAATCATATTATTGTCGTAGAAAAGAAGATAAATGTTCCTGTTCAAGCTGATGATAGTAAAGATTTAGATATGTTAACAATGATTAAACAATATTTAAAAGATAAATATCATAAACCTGGTAATGTCTATTTAGGATTAGTTCATCGTTTAGATCGACCAGTAGGTGGGGTTATGGTTTTCGCTAAAACGAGTAAAGCAGCATCTAGATTGAGCGAAGAAGTAAGAACTCATCAATTAATAAAGAAATATTACGCAGTTGTGGAAAATGATATTGAAAAAGAAGCGACACTAAAAGATAAACTTTTAAAAGATAGTAAAACTAATATGGTAACAGTTAATGATAATGGTAAAGAAGCTATTTTATCATTTCAAAAAGTTGCGACTAAAGAGAAGTTAAATCTTATTGACATCAATCTTAAGACTGGAAGATCACATCAGATAAGAGTTCAAATGGCTCACCATGGTAATCCTCTATTTGGTGATCAACGATATAATATCGGTGCTAAAGTTGGTGAACAAATTGCTCTTTTTGCTTATTCGTTATCGTTTCACCATCCTATTACAAAAGAAGTAATGTTTTTTTCTTTACCTTTACCAGATCTATATCCATTTAATTTATTTAAATAAATATCAGGTTTAAACTGATATTTTCATACTTCTTCCAATTTTCATTTGTCAACAATCTAAAAAGGCTTAAAAGTAAGCCTTTTTCTTTTAAAAAAAGGGTTTAAGTTAAATACTTAAGGGTCCTATTCTTTTATCATTATACCATATATAACAGACTTTAGCAAAACAATTAAAGATATTTTGCTGTTTTAAATAAACCTAACATCGCTTATAAACATTATTTTTTATTGATCCTTAAGTATTTAACTTAAAGTATATATATTTATGATTTGGAGTTGATGATTAATGTTAAAAAGTAGAAAAATAAAAAGAAAGTGGATAAATATTTCTGTAGCAATTCTTTTAGTAGCGCTTATTTTAACAGGTACGGGGATAGTGGTTAATGTCACTAATTTTTTAAGTGGTCAAAAGTTAAGTGGTAATAACTTTGGTAATCGATTAGTTGATCCTAATACAATGGATTCATATAAAGACGAATTATTGAATGACAAGAATGGATCCCGTTATGCTGGAAGAATTTGGTCAGATAAGACAACCCTTTTAGATAAAGTTGACCTGGATATGGAAACAGATGGAATATCTAAAACAATTAATGGTAATTCAGAATTCCTTCAGGTTTTTTCTACTTTAGGAAGTAGTGAGCAAAAGGTTGATGTAATTAAAAATCCATTAGATTTGGTAATTGCGATTGATTTGTCATCTTCGATGGGGCGTGATTCTGTCGATGATGGTTGGACACCGGAGGATCAGAATATTAGACTTTCTCACTCCCGAATTTATGCTACTGTTCAGGCTGTTAATGAAGCTATTGATGCTTTAATGGAGAAAAATCCTGAAAACCGTATTGCGGTTATTGGATATGGCGCTAATGCGACGGTCTTATTACCTTTAGGGCAATATAAGCGAAATGAGAAAGCTGATTATATAACAATTGAAGGTCTTCGTAGCGTTTTTGGTGATAATCCTACGGCTGATGGAAAGTTTACTTATCAAGCTGATTGTTTTTTTGAACTTTCAATCAATGCTTTAAAGAAAAATGGGAATACTTATGATCCAATTCAAAAAAAGATTACTAATCATCCTGATGTTGTTAGTGGAAATGGGGCTCAAGAAACAATTGGCTTTCTTACTAATATGCAAGGTGGCATTTATCTTGGCCTTAATGAATTAACTTCAACCGAAGAAGCTACATATACAACAGAACAAAATGGTAAAAGAATAACTATTGCAAGAATACCTGCCATATTTATTATGACTGATGGTGGTTCCAATTTTGCCTTTAGAAAAATGGATGATAATTATCACATACCTAATAATAAAGGCGATGAATGGTATAACGTTTATATACCTGAACCAAGTCTTGCCGATCAATATATTTATTTTGGTTATCCTAATGCAGACGATAGTGGTGTTTTATACTCTAATGATTCAAGTATTGATGGGGCACCGGGTATTATCCTAGAAAATTTGCTAACAGCCTCATATATGAAGTTAAAGGTTGAAAAGCATTATAATTTATTACAAAAAGGAGCTGGTGTTGATGATACTAAAACTGAACTCAATGTTCAAACTATAGGTGTTGATTTAAGGGATACACCAGCTTGGGCAAGATCAAGATTATATGTTTCTTTGGATCCAGAAAACTATTTCAGATCTGATATAACGACAGATTATGATAAATTTCTTCCTGAAACAGAGATTGAAACAGTTATGAAAGATACTTTAAGTAGTTGGAATGATTTAAAACAAAAGCAAAGTACAAAAGCTAAAATTGGTTTTATGCTACAAACTTATAATCCTGACAAATATATCAATATCGCACCAATTCCAGAAGAAGGCATCGGTTCTGGTGAAGAAAAGATAACGATGGATGAGGTTATTGATAATATTAACTATGTTGATCAATTTAGTGATATATCTAGTAATGGCGGCCAACTAGAACAATTATTCCTGGATGTTATTCAACGACTTGATGGTGAAACATCCAATCCTATTAGTGGTACAAATGAAGCTGGGGTCAGTGATTCTTTAATGTATTCTGATCCTATTGGCAAATATATGGAAATTAAAAGAAATGGTCTTACTATTGATGGCGAAAAGTATGATATGAGTTTGCTCTTGTTTGGTAAATTGCACAATATGAAAAAAGCTGCCATCTATGATTATACCTTCAATAGTACCCATCGTGGTCCAAATCACAATAGTAATGATATGAATTTAGAATTCACTAGCGGCTGGTATGATAAGGAAGGAAATTATCTAGAAAAAGATGGATCTTGGGATAATGGGGATACTTATTATGTCGATGTTACGCAAGTTCAAAAATATGTTCCAACTCTAAAAGAGTCGGATAATATTACGCCAAAGCAAAAGAAGACGATTTATACTTTATATAGTTTTATTGATGCCGATGATGAAGAGCAAGCTAATTTATCATATGATGATGGAACTGTTAAGTACAAAATTAGTGATATTCGCGTTTGGACTGAATACACGGGTAATTATGTTGATGAAGATCCAAGTGCTAACCCTAATTTAGGCTATGATGAGGCTTTATATATTAATATTCCTAATTCTGCATTACCAGTAGAAATGGTTAAATTATTTGTTGAAGGTGATGGAAGCATTTCTGATTATCAAACTAATTTAAATGACTATGTAGCTTCAACACCATTAAGATTATTTTATAGTGTGGGATTAGTTTCAACAATCATGACTGATGACGGTTTAGATCTTGATTTAGCTAAAATTCATCCAGAATATCTTCAAAAAAATAAAATCAATGATACTGTTAGATTTTACGCAAATTATTTTAGTAATACGGTATATGATGGTTATTTAACAGATACACAAGCTAGAAGAACAAGAGGAGATGCTAGTGTTACTTTCTCGCCTAGCACAACCAACCGTTATTATACGTATCAAAAGCCATTGCCTTTATATAAAATTCAAGATGGTGATTCATTAGGTGAAAATGGAATGTATCAAGAAGTTCTTATGCCTGATGAAGAGACAATGAATGCTTTTACTTCAACGCATGAACTTGTCAAAAGCGCTGATGAAATATCTTCATCTTCTTGGTACTACATTATTATTGATTATTATATGCCAGGGGCTCGTGAGCAAGTTCATTTAGCTGTAGCACGTGAAGGTAAGGAATTTGGATCTGGCTTTGGAGATGGGGCAGTTAAAGCTGGTGAGTATTTAGAATGGTATAGTGAAAAGACGGGTAAATATGCTCCTTTTGAAGTTGGTGCTGCGGCTCCAACAGATGCTGATGATTATGTTGTTGCAACTCGTCCTGGAGGTTTAAGAACTGGAGATTTAGCTCAAAACTTAAGAGGTAAGCAAAACAACTCTACAGAGACAGCATATAATTATTATCTTCCTACAATAAGTACTTCTACAACTGGTTTTGAAAGAAGAGATAACAATGTTATTATTAATATTTTCTTAGGGAATAATGGAAGACTTGATGTTAATGACTCACTTATGATGATTTCTAAAGAATTAAATGTAAGTGATTTTGGTGAAAAAACGGTTGATCGAAATCGTGATTATCATTTCTATCTTACGATGAATGATCATGAGGGAGATTACAGCGCTATTAAAATGTATAAAAATCCTTATAGTAATGAATGGCAACTACGACTTAGTACAATTGACGTCCTAACGAATAATGACGGGTTCTTACAGGATAAAGATACCACGCTGCATGTCTATGAAGAATCGGGAAAGCAATATTATATATACATCGGTGATAATCAAATTGATGGTGATACAGGCGGCGATGATGTCTTTAGAGTATATTCAGCTCCGGATAATGATAATCATATTGAACTAACGAAATCTGGCATGACGACCTATGTAACAGATCCAAGTACAATTGATGGTGCAACTAAATTAAATAAGTATAAAAAAGTAGATGACAATCATAGTTTAGGATCAGTCGATTTTTGGATAGATAAGGTATATTTAATACCAACGAATATTGTTGATGATAAGAGTTGGGATAAAACGACTGATGGTTATAAATTTATAAGTGAATTTGTCGTAGCGCATTTGGATTCAATGAAAAAAGGTGTTGAAGAATTAAGCACACCATATAAAACTGAAACAAATTATTTGACATTGACAGTTAATTTTGGTTATACAGAGGAAAATAAACCAGAATCAAAGCCTAGCAATTGGACAGATGATGAATGGAATAATCAGCGTGAGCATGTAGCGCATATCATTTTAAAACATAATGAAGCTATAATGTTATCCGGTTTAAATTCAGGTGCCAATTATGAAATTGTTGAAAATTTAACATCAAATGATAATCTTCAAGGATATTACTTTGAAAAAATTAAATTGGGTGAACAAGATACCGCAACAGTAACAGATAAGACTGTTAAAGGAAGAATTAATGCAAATTATATTGATGAGGTTGAATATATTAATCATTATTATGCTCCGACGGATTTAGCTATAAAAAAGGTGGTTAGTGGTTTAGCTGGTGATAAAAATAAAGAATGGACTTTTGATGTTACTATTACTCTTCCACCATACGCTATAATTTATAATAATTATGATTATGATTATGAGATAGTGGATGGTATTACCAAAAGACCTGGTGGAAAGTTGACATTCAATCATGTAATCGATAATACATATACAGCTCAATTATCAGTTAAGCATGGTGAGACTATTGTCATTAAAAATTTACCGGAGCAAACTACCTATAATATTCAGGAGCGCGAGGCTAATAGTAATGGTTATAAAACGATTGCTACTAATAATGAAAGCTCTTTATTATCTGAAAGAAATGAAGTTAATTTTGAAAATAGCAAACAAGCTATTAATGATTTAATAATTGAAAAAGAGGTACAAGGCTCACTAGGCGATAAAGAAAAAGAATGGACTTTTGAAGTAATGCTTACTCCAAAAGAAGGAAACTCCCTTTTGGATAGCTATGTTTATACTGGCAGTAAAAATGGTACTTTAGAGCTAACATCTAAAGATGGTCATTATATAGGAAAAGTATCCTTAAAACATAATGATAAAATTACTATTAAAGGTTTACCTGAAAATACTGAATATGAGATAAAAGAATTAGAGGCTAATCAAGATGAATATATTAGTCTAGCTAAAAATGATAGTGGTATTTTAACAGATGCTGGTCAATATGAAGTGAAATTTACAAATATTAAATATGATCGTCACAATCTTACAATATCCAAAGAAGTAACTGGTAGTGCTGGTGATAAAACTAAAGATTGGAAGTTTAAAATTATTTTTACGCCAGCTGAAGATGTTATCTTTGATAAAAGTTATCCATATGATGGTGGTACTTTAGAATTAACGGAAAAAAATGGCCAATATACGGGTGAAATAACTTTAAGGCATAATGAGAGTATAACAATCAAAAATATTCCAGAACGAACCAATTATGAAATTGAAGAAGTTGAAGCTAATACGAACGATTATCAGACATTTATAACAGGCAATCCAAGTGGAATCATGAATGATGATGTGGCCATTAAATATACAAATCGTAAATTATCAAAGCATGATTTAACTATATCTAAAGAAGTAACTGGTGATTGGGCAGATTCTAGTAAAGAATGGTCTTTTATAGTTAAATTAACTCCTAATTTAGATGTATCTTTAAATAACTCATACCATTATGATGGAAGCAAGAATGGAGAAATTAGTTTAACTAAAAACAGTGATAGTACTTATACTGGAACAGTAACCTTAAAGAGTGGTCAAAGTATTACTATCAAAGACTTACCAGAAGGAACCAGGTATAAAGTTACAGAGGAAGAAGCCAATCAAGATGGTTATACTACTATTGTAACTGGTGATAATGAGGGTATGCTGACTTATGGCAAACCTACACCATACATTAATTTTAATAATGTTAAATTATCACAACATAATTTAACCATATCTAAAGAAGTAACTGGTGGAGCTGGCGATAAAGAAAAAGAGTGGACTTTTGCAGTTACTTTAATATCCAAAGAAGGTGTAACACTATTAGATAGTTATCCAATTCAAAAAGGTAATACAACAGGTCAAACTGTGGAAATGTCTGAAAATGTTATAACTATTGAAAAAGAAAGTAATACTAAAGGTAAAGCTATTATTAAGTTAAAAAATGGTGAATCTTTAACTATTAATGATTTACCAGAAGGAACTAGGTACGAAGTTATAGAAGAAGAAGCTAATCAGGATGGCTATGATACAAAAATATTTGGTGAATCTAGTGGTGTATTGGAAAAAGCAATATCTAAAAGCGTTAAATTTGTAAACCATAAAGCAATGAAATATGATTTATCATTTGGCAAAGTTGTTAACGGTGGAGCTGGTGATATTCAAAAAATGTGGACGTTTAATGTAATATTAACACCAGAAGCTGGCGAAACTTTACTTGATGTTTATCTTGTAAGTGGTATTGAATCCGGATATATTGGTTTAGTACGTGATGATGATGGCAATTATAAGGGAACCTTAAAATTAAAGAGCGGTGATGTTGTTACTATTAAAGGATTACCAGAGAACACTCATTATCAAATTGAGGAGATAGAAGCTAATAAAGATGAGTATATTACCACTATATCTAGTAATAGTGATGGCATATTAACATCCGATATTAAGCCTATTATCTTTACCAACACCAAGTTATCTAAATTTGAATTAACAATTCTTAAGAACGTTAAAGGAAATTTGGGTGATAAAGCAAAGGATTGGACTTTTAATATTATTTTAACTTCGACAGCCATTAAAGATTTAGAAAATGAATATCCATATGTTAAGACAGATGCTTTGGGTAACACAACTAGCGGTAAACTTCTTTTAACTAAAATTTCAGATCATTATGAAGGACAGTTAACTTTAAAAGATCAAGAAAAGATAATTATTAATAATCTACCAGAAGGTACTGGTTATCAAATTAAAGAAGTAGAAGCTAATATAAATGGATATGAGACTATATCCAATCAACCAACTGGCCTATTAAATAATGATGTAACTGTAGCATTTACTAATACAAAATATTCAAAGCATGATTTAAAAATTGAATCACATCTTAAAGGTAATAATCCTGATCCATCTATTGAATGGGAGGTAGATGTAACATTAACTCCAAATCCCGATGGAACACTAGATGATAGTTATATTTGGGTTGATGATGAGGGTGTTAGTCATATTTTTCCATTGACCCCAAATGATGATGGAAGTTTTACTGGTCATTTAAAGTTAAAAGGTGAAACTAGTGGTACTATCAAAGATTTACCATATGGCACAGTTTATGATGTTAGTGTAAAAAATGCTAATCAGGATAGTCATAAGACAACCATTGAAGATAATACTGGAGTTATGGACGAGAATAAAGAAGTTGAGTTTACGAATGAACGAAATTTAAATATTCCAAACACTTTAGACAATGTTTATAAAGACGTAATAATTTTTGCTTTTACTCTATTAATGATAGTTTTAGGCGCAAGCTATTTACGTAGAAAAGGAACTAATAATTAGTCCATTTAGACTGTTGACAAATGAAAATTTGAAAACAGTCTTTTTTTCTAACCAACACTATTTACAGCACAATCAAAATATTCGTTTTAGACTGATATTTTTTAATTTGTTTAATCATAAAATATAATATGGTTAAACTTAAATATTACTATGTTTTATTAGTTATATGTATCTGTAGTTTTAGTTTTATTAAAGTTGGTAGTTATTCCTTGCCATTAAAGGATAAAGTTATCTATTTAGATCCCGGTCATGGTGGTGTCGATAGCGGAGCTAAATATAAAGATATTTTAGAAAAAGATATTAATTTAGAAATAAGCTACTTATTGATGAGTGAGTTAGAAAATAAGGGCGCAACTGTTTATATGACACGTTATGATGATTATGATTTAAGTAATAATGGTGCCTATTTTCGTAAGCAGAGTGATTTATCTAATCGTGCCAAAGTAATTAATGATAGTAAAGCTGATATGTATTTGTCTTTACATTTGAATGCGACAACGTCATCAAAGTGGTATGGCGCTCAAATTTTTTATGATGATATCAATTCTGAAAACGAAAAGATAGCTGTGAAAATAAAGGAGGCAATGTCATGTAATCGTGAGATAAAAGAGATAAGTGACAAATACATGTATAAGCGTATAACGATTCCTGGCGTTTTAATTGAGTTAGGTTTTATTTCTAATTCTTCTGACCGTCAAGATTTATTAAGTGATAGCAAAAGGGAAGCGTTAGTTCAGAAAATAGTAAAGGGCGTTGTCAAATATTATCAATAAACTAGGTAATCATATTATTTTGTTAACTTTTATGGTATAATTTTATAAGGTGATAGTATGAGTGCAGATAAGGTATTTAAAACTTTAGATGAGCAGATTGAAATACTACGTTCTAAAGGTTTAGTAATTAATGATGAAGCCTTTACTAAAGATATCTTATTGCGCGAGAATTACTTCTTTATTAGTGGTTATCGTCATTTATTTATGCATCATGAGAATAAATATATAACGGGTACTACTTTTGAAGAGCTATATTCCATGTTTACCTTTGATCGTAACATGCGTAATATTTTCTTTAAACATATTTTGATTGTAGAAAATAATGTTAAATCATTAATCAGTTATGAGTTATCTAAAAAATATGGTTTTAAAGAAAAAGATTATTTAAATGCCGAGAATTTTACACAAAACCCTATGAAGGTTAGACAAGTTCATGATATTCTTGATAAAATGCGTCGCCAAATTAGAGTTAATGGTAAACAACATGCTGCGACGTTACACTATTTAAGTAATTATGGATATATACCACTATGGATTTTAGTTAAAGTCTTATCTTTTGGTATTGTCTCTGAATTATACACAATTTTAAAAGAAGAGGATCAAAATTCAATTAGTAATTTTTATAAGACGGATCCATCAACTCTTGCTATCTATTTAAATATTTTATCTAATTACCGTAATTTATGTGCTCATGAGGAAATATTATATGATCATCGTACACAACGTGTGATACCAGATAATAAATATCATGAAAAATTAGAAATACCTAAAAAAGAAGATGAATATATTTATGGTAAGAATGATTTATTTTCCGTTATTATCATTTTGAAGTTTATGTTAGATGAAAGAGAATTTCGCAATTTAATGAATGAAATTTCTTATGAAATTGACTTGTTAGGTGGTCGACTAAAAACGGTTAAAGTTGATCAAATTCTGGAACAGATAGGATTTCCACCTAATTGGCGTTTGATTGCTTACGATGACTAGGAGATGATGATATAAAATACCTTAACTTTATAGGCTTATTTATTATTTCAGTAGTATTAGTAGGGTATATTAATTATGATTCTAAAAGTGAACGTAGTAATCAAGTTATAAAACAAATAAATATTGTAGAAGAAGACAGCATTAAAAAAGCCATTAATAAGGTTTATGATGCTGTCGTTTTAATTGAGGCTTACCGTTTTAGTGGTGAAAGTAGTATCGGTTCAGGCTTTATCTATAAAACCGATGATCAGTATGGCTATATTTTAACTAATAATCATGTTATTAGTGATAGTGATCAAATAATGGTTGTGTCATCAAATTTACAAGAATCGGATGCTATTTTACTTGGTAGTGATGAATTAACCGATTTAGCAGTTATTCGTATCGCCAAAGAAAAAGCCTCTGCTGTAGCGACTTTAGGTGATAGTTCAACCATCAATGTGGGAGATACGGTTTTTACCGTAGGTTCACCGGAAGGAATTAAGTATCTAGGTACTGTAACTAAAGGCATTATTTCAGGACTTAATCGTGAAGTTAATATGTATATTGGTGAGGAAGAATATATTATCAATGTCTTACAAACCGACGCTGCTATTAATCCTGGTAATAGTGGAGGACCATTAGTCAATATTAATGGTGAAGTAATTGGTATTAATTCTTTAAAATTGGTACAAAATGAAATAGAGGGTATGGGTTTTGCTATACCGATTGAAGAAGTTCTACTTTATACAGATAGATTAGAACAAGGGAAACAAATTCAAAGGCCATATTTAGGTTTAGAATTAGTTGATGCTGATAATGGTATTATGATTACTAATATAAAATATGAAAATATTAGTAGCGATTTTCATAAAGGGGATATTATCACTAAAATAGATGATGTAGAAGTAAGAGATGTTGTTCATTTTCGATACTTATTATATAAGCATGAAATCGGTGATATGGTAAAAATTTCTTATCTTCATAATCAACAAGAAAATGATGTTAAGATTAAGTTAAATTAAAGGCATATCAATGGTTTTTGAATGTGCCTTTTTAATTTGCAAAAAGCATAAATGATGGTATAATAGTAGAGGTAAAAAAAGGAATTGTTTTGTAAGAGGAGTTATATTGTATATGAAAATTTTAGTAATTATTCCAGCCTATAATGAATCTTTAAATATTATAAGAACGGTAAATAGTTTAAAAGATGCTAAATTAGAGGGGAAGTATACTTTAGATTATGTTATTGTCAATGATGGATCTGTTGATAACACCAAAGAAATATGTCGAGAAAACAATTTCAATGTTATCAACCTACCAGTTAATTTAGGTATTGGTGGAGCTGTTCAAACAGGATATAAATATGCCCATTATAATCATTATGATGTAGCTATTCAATATGACGGAGATGGTCAGCATGACGCTACATATATTAAAGATTTAATTAAAGAGATTGAAGTTGGTTATGATATTGTTATCGGTTCGCGCTTTGTTAAAGAATTAAGTGAGTTTAAATCAACTTTTATAAGAAGATGTGGTATTAATTTTTTATCTTTTTTAATTAGATTATTAGCCGGTAAGAAGATATATGATCCAACCAGTGGCTTTAGAGCTTGCAATACTAAAGTAATTGAAGAATTTGCTAAAGATTATCCTACTGACTTTCCAGAACCTGATTCCATTACTAAAATTATTAAAAAAGGATATCATGTATCTGAAATACCTGTAAAAATGAAACCACGTACTGATGGTGTATCATCTCTTACGACCAATATTTTTAAGCCAGCATACTATATGATAAAGGTAAGTGTTGCTATTATTATTGCTGGTGTTACAACAAGAAAAGTAGGTGCTAAAAATGAGTAATAATTTAACAATTTCATTATTGGTTATTTGCATTTTGGGCTTTCTATTTATTTTATGGGCTGTTAAGAAAAAAGAAATGCTTTTTAAGCATGCTTTATTATGGTGGTTTCTAGATATTGTTTTAATTGTTCTTATTTTTATACCTGATATCTTACGCTTTATTGCTGATTTGATGGGTATTGAAACGATTTCTAATATGATTTTCTTATTTGGCTTTATCATTGTTTTAGGTATTATCCTTCTTTTAACGATGTTAGTAGCTGAACAAAAGAGTCAAATTACAACATTGAGTCAAGAAGTAGGTATTTTAGAAAATAAGGTTAGGGGGTTAGAGAATGGCAACCATAAAAAAGCTAATCGCTAAAAATATAACCTTTATTAAATATATTATGGTAGCTGCTTTCTCTTTTATTTTAGATATAACTTTATTTACCATTTTTAAAATTTTTTTAAATGATAAAATAGCTTCGGCTATTTTAATTGCTACCATTATGGCTAGGGTTATATCATCATTTGTTAATTATCTTTTAAATCGTAATGCTGTGTTTCAAAATAATAGTGGGAAAGCTGACTCTAAAACATTAATAAAATATTATCTTTTAGTTATTATTCAAACCCTTATAAGTGGTTTTACGGTTGAAGCTTTAGCTAGTCATTTTGATGCTAATATGACCATTTTATTTCTTCCAATTGCGACGTTTATCAAAATGCCCGTAGAAATGATTCTTTTTGTTGTCAATTACTTTGCCCAAAAACTATTTGTGTTTAAAGATAGTGATAGCAATTTAAATATTAAGACTAATATTAAGATAAATAATACACTTATATATCTTGCTTTAGCATTTATAACGACGATTGTTTTAGTATTTAAAGTAAATGTGGGTACTAAATTTACGGAAAGTTTCAATCAAGGTGAAAACAATAACTTCTTTATATCAGTTATTGTGTTTATATGTATATATAAATATTATCAACATTATCTTTATAAATATAAAAAAAATATTTTATTTAGCTTATTGGCACTATTGTTTAGTTTATTTATGGTAATTGGATATAGCTACGCGGTTAGTGGAAATGCTAGTTTAGTATTTGGTAACCTTGCATATTTCGGTTATTCATGTATTAAGCTTATCGGATACTATTTTCTATTTATTATAGCTATTAATATCGCTTATGATTTCTTGTGTAATGGTAAAATTAAAGATATTAGAGTTAAGAATAAATTTATTGATGCTTTTAACAAACATCCGATGCTTGTTAGCGCTATCGTTATTTTAATCTGTTACATGCCATATATTATTTGCTACTACCCAGCTATAATGGGTTATGATCCAGCTAATCAGATTAAAGAAGTAATGGGCATGCATACAAGATATATGGATTCAGTCATTTTAATTGATCCTAATGTAACTATTACAAACTTTAATCCAGTCTTACATACTTTATTGTTAGGTGGCTGTTTTAAATTAGGACATATAATGGGTAGTGATAACTTCGGTTTATTTCTTTATACGATTGTTCAAATGACTATTGTTATTACAACACTATCATATTCTATTTCGTATATGAAAAAAGAAGGCGCTAATAATATCTTACTATTTATTGTTTTAGCAATTTATGCATTAGCTCCAACATATCCGTTTTATGCGATGGGAACTAATAAAGATATGATTTTTTGTTGTTTTGTTTTACTTTATTGTATCAAGATGTATGATTTGATACGACATGAACAAACTTTGAAGAAATATATTGAGGTATTCATTATTATCTTAATGGTTGTCTTAACACGTAATAATGGTATTTATACTGTTATGCTATCATTCCCTTTCCTTTTAATTTGGTTGAAAGGTAAAAGACGCGCTATTTTAGCAATTTTAGTCGCTATAATAATGTGTTATGTTGGATACAATAAAGTATTGCTTCCAGCTTTTAGAATAAGTAATACGAGTATTAGAGAAATACTATCTATTCCTTTTCAACAAACAGCCCGTTATGCTAAAGAATATCCTGATGATTTCACCGATGAAGATAAAGAGGTAATTGATAAGATTTTAAACTTTGATACTTTAGCAGACCGCTACGATCCAAGACTTTCCGACCCTGTTAAAAACGAATATAACATTTATACGACGAAAGAGGATTTAGCTAAATATTTTAAAGTATGGGGTAAAGGGTTAGTTAAAAGGCCTGTTGTTTATATTGATGCGACAGTCGCTAATACATATGGATATTTTTACCCAGGTAAGACGATGTGGTATCTATATTATAAGTATAATAAAAAATTGGCTAAAGCAGGATTTGACTATCACTATAATGGTCTATCTGGCCCACGTAATGTTTTAAAAACGTATGGTAAGTATTTTCCATATTTGCCAGTTGTTGGTTTGCTTGTTAATATTGCCTTTACTGGTTGGATCTATTTCTTTTTATTCGTAGCTTTAATTGTTAAGAAACAGTATAAATATTTACCATTTATATTTATTGCTTTATCATTTATCTTAACTAATGTTGCAGGTCCGGCTAATACTTATTTTAGATATGCAATGCCATATATTATACCGTTACCTTTAACTTTAGTTTTGATATATCTTTTATTTCATGAGAAAGAAAAAAGAAGTTCTAGGAAAAAATTATCCTAGAACTTTTTATTTACAAAGGAATAATTTATTACTAGGTGATTACATGGACTATAAAGTAATAATTAATCCTGAACTAGGTGGAAAAGATGTAGGTGGCTCTTATAATGGACAAACCGCTAAAGATTACAATTTGCGTTTTAGTAAATTATTAAGTTCTAAACTAAATGATATGGGTATTTCTAATTTATTATTACGTAGTGGAGATAAAACCATTTCTAATATAGAACGTATTAATATGATTAAACAAAATAGTTCTCCTAATACCATCATTTTAACTAATGGTTTAGATAGTGAAGGTGATATTGAAATCATTTATCCACTACGCAGTGATGATGTTTTAGCTAGTAGGTTAGCAACAGGTTTTACTGATAATGATTTTAATGTCAGTAAATTTTATCAACAGCGCTCTAGTTCTAACTCTAGTGTTGATGCGGACAGTATTTTAGCTTCTACAACCAATCCAAGTGTCATTATTCGTTATGGCGATATCAGTAAGAATAATGACTATTTAAATGGCCGTATTGATGAGTTAGTTGATGTTGTAGCGAATACCTTAAGAAGTTATTTAGGTCTTGCTAACGACTATTATATTGTTAAAAAGGGGGATAATTTATATAGTATTGCTCAAAAGTATAATACGACGGTCGATAATATAAAAAAATTAAATAATCTAAGTAGTAATAATTTAAGTATTGGACAGAAACTAATAATTAAATCGATTCCTTCTACTAAAGATGATGGTAATATTTATTATATCGTTAAAAAAGGAGATAACCTATATAGTATTGCTCGTCAATATGAAACAACTGTTTCTAAATTAAAACAGCTTAATAATTTAACAAGTAATTTATTAAGTATAGGTCAAAGGTTAATTGTTAAAAAGAATAACGCTAATTCTAATCAAATTTATATAGTCAAAAAAGGGGATACCTTGTATCAAATTGCCCGCTTATATAATGTATCAGTTGTTGATTTAAAAAGAGTTAATGGTTTGACAAATGATATTTTAACTATTGGTATGAATTTAATAATACCTAATAAATAAAAGCATTAGTAATGCTTTTTATTTGACTATTTATAATAATCGTATTAGAATATTTATCAAGAGATAAAGGATGTAAAAAAATGGATACTAAAAAAGATAAAAATGAATTAAGTTATAACGAAAAATTAAAACATGTTATCGAATATGGAAAACTAGCTTATGATATGGAACAAGAGCGTGAACAAAATACTTATAATCAATGTGGACAACTATTAACTTCAATATCAATCTTACTTGTTGCTTTACAAGGAGCGTCTTTTGAGTTATATAAAATGTTACCCAAATACCATATTTTAATTGTTGTTTTTTCAATTATTTTAACTATTTTATTACTTACTAGCATGTTACTATTATTAGTAGCGCGTTGGCCTCATAAAAGAAAGTTTTTAAGAAACGCTAATGAATTAAGAGAATATGCCGTTGACTCTGATGAGCCATATACTAGTGAAATGGAGTTTTTGAATCAAACTATATCTGATTTAAGCAATATTCAGGCATCATTAGATAAAAATAACAAAAAAAGAACAAATTGTACAATTGCTTCCACTATTTTATTATACGTCTTCTTTGGAGGACTGGTTTTAGCAGGATTAACAATATTTATTGTAGCGATTGTGTAGGAGGATAAAATGGCAGTTAAAGAAAAGAGTAAAAAGACAAAAGAACCATTACAACCAATTGAAAAAAGAAATACATTTGTTAAAAGAGAACAAGCAACTGTTAAAAGTGTAAAAAAGTAGTGACGAGTTTCATTTTTAAAAGGTAGACTGAAAAGAGCACTATTAAGTAACTTTTTTCCAAAATGTTTAATATTTGTATGCTTTACTATGCTATTTCAAGTATAATAATATAATAAAGCAAGTATATCTTCGAAAAAAGTTACTTGTTTTTTTGTGATATAATTATTAATTTTTAATGTGTTATAAAGAAAGTTGATTAGTATTTTATTGAAAAAAGTTTTAATAATTACATATATTTGATACAATAAAGTTAGTAGTCATACGACCATAATAAAAAGTCGCCTAAGCGACTGTTCTCAATAGATTGAGTATTTAGGGCTATGCCTTTATTTTAACTCTCTATGACATTTTAAATGGTATTTAGCGTTAATCATTAAAAATCTTCCCTAGGTTACACTCTGTTAGGGAGGTTTTTTTCGTGTCAAAATAATGATTACATTGTGATGAATATGATATAATCTTAATAGAGGTTGTAAGTTATATGAAGAGAAGTGTTGTTTTATTTTTTGTGATGTTATTTTTTTATCCTGTTGTGGTAAGAGCCAATATTGTTTGTAATGATGGTACAACTAGTCCTAGTTGTAGTACTTGTCATAAAGGTTGCTGTTCAAGACATGGTGGCTGTTCAAGTAGTTCATCAAGTTCTAGTGGACATAGTAGTACTTCATCAAGCTCATCTAGTTCGACAAGTAAAAAGCCAGCTACTCCAAAAGTAGTTAAAAGTAGTGATACATCTTTAAAAAAAGTAACTATTGATGAGGAAGATATACCTGTTTTGGATAATATGGTTTATACAACAACTAAAGAAAGTGTGACGATATTAGTAGTTGCTAATGATTCTAAGGCAACTTTGGATTATAAAAAGAATTTAGATTTAACAATTGGTGAAAATGTTATTAATATTAAAGTAACAGCGGAAAACGGAAATGTAAAAAATTATAAATTAAGTATTAAGAGAGAAAGAATATTAAGTTCTAATAAAAATATTAAAATTTTCGTTGCTGGTAAAGAAGTAAATTTTAATTCATTTAAAAGTGATATAATTAGCGTTTCTAATGATAAAGAAAATATAGATATTACTTATGAATTAGAGGATTCTGGTGCGAAAGCTGAAATTATTGATAATGAAAATTTGCAAGTTGGTCACAATGAAATAATTGTAAGAGTTACGGCTGAAAATGGTGAAACTCAAGATTATATATTAGTTGTTGAAAAGGAAGATTTAAAAGAAGAAGTCAAAGAAGAAAAAGATGTAGTTCAAGAAGAAAGTCAATCTCAAGATGATCCTAAAAATGACGAGGATGCTACATCTATGGCATATGTTTTATTTGGTACCGGCTTTTTAGGAGGAGTATCATATTTTATTTATAAGAAAATAAAGAAAAACTAAAATATTATTAAGCTTTAATGTTATTAGATTGTGATGTAGCTTTAAAATATTTTAAAGAAGGATTGTTGTAGCAAACTATAATCTATATAAAGATTAATAACAAATAATAAAATACTTTTAAAAGAAAGTAGTTTTTGTAGTGTTAAAATAAGATATATGGTTCTAAATACGATAAATATTAATTTTTTTATTATGTTTTATAAATTTATTTACTTGTGAAAAGTTAAATTTAGTCAAAGTTAGCAAAAAAGAAGCTACTGATGGAGTTGAACATTGTGTAATTAGTTATACACATAAAAGAATATAATGGTATTTAATTGACTTTAATACTAGGTAGAAAGAAATTAGTTGATAATTCTTTTTATAGATATATTTGCTTTGAGAGGTTGAGTATATGAATAATTATATGATTATATTAGATGATAAACCAATTACTAAAAAAATCTATAAATATGGTTTTAATGAGCATAGTAGAACTTATTGGGTGAAATTTAAATATAATAGCGCTATCTATAATTATTCATCTAACCGTTTTTGTGTACTATATAATGCTATTGATGTCAACTTAAAAGAATATGATTTTTATCTAAACAATACTATTTTAGATAATATAATGTCAGTATTAGAATATGAATATAATCATAAATATTTTTATTGTATTACTTATACAAACAATCAACAAATAGAATATTCTGGTAATGAATTAGTTAAATGCCATAAGGGATATAAAAGAATTTTAGAGTATATGAAGTCTATTTCTGAAATTATATCTTTAGAAACAAATAATGGCAAAAAGATATTAACAGAACAGCTGGATAAAATTAAGATTAATAATTTAAATGATCCTTTAGCCAATTACTTCCAACTTTCACGTGATCTAAACGTTGAAAATAATATGGATTGCTTAATTTTCCCTTTTGGTTGTAATGAAAGTCAATATAATGCTGTTTATAATGCTTTAAATAATAAAATAAGCATTGTTGAAGGGCCACCTGGAACAGGTAAAACGCAAACAATCTTAAATATAATAGCTAATCTTATTGTGAGAGATAAAAATTGTCAGGTATCATCCAATAATAATGCTGCTATTCAAAATATTGAAGAAAAGTTACAAAAGTATGGTTTAGATTTTATAGTTGCTTTATTAGGGAAAAGAGAAAATAAAGATTTATTTATCGAACACCAAAATAATAAAATACCATTGTTTAAAGAGGATGAAGATTTAGCTTTGAATGAAATAAAGCTGAAAGTTCAAAGCTTTTATACAACTGTCCTCGATTATTATCACCATAAGCAATTATTAGCTAGTTTAAAATTACAAAAATCTGAATATGAATTAGAATACAAATATTTTAAAAATAGTTTAGATAATCCACTATTGAATATAAAGAAAGTTAATGATGATAGAATCTTTAATGTATGGAAGGAGATTGATATTTTAGAGACATTACCACTATTAATAAAATTAAAATATATATTTCTTTATAAAATAGGTACTTTTAATTTTTATAAAAATGATTTAGGTTTAATCAAAAGTACTATTAAAGATTTGTGTTATCAAAAAATACTTAAAGATCTTA
This sequence comes from uncultured Bacilli bacterium, assembly GCA_947632495.1. Taxonomy (GTDB): domain Bacteria; phylum Bacillota_I; class Bacilli_A; order RF39; family UBA660; genus UBA5578. The sequence goes on along the minus strand of CANRPL010000012.1, from coordinate 1,639 downwards.
ATGACAAAATAGATTATTGTACTATTTATGTTGATGAACGAAAAAATTGTGAGGCTGCTTTTATTGAATATTCTATGAAGTATTTAAAGAAATACTTATTATGTAGATATAAAACGGATAGGAAAGTATACAGTCAGTCAGAAATTAGAAGTAATAGTGATGATTTTATTAAAGATTACCCTGTTATATTAAGTACCACTTATTCATCTCGAAATACCTTTAGAAATTATTTTAAATTTGATTATATTATTATGGATGAAGCAAGTCAAATAGATGTTGTAACAGGTACTTTAGCGTTGTCATCGGCTAAAAATGCTGTCGTTATTGGCGATGAGATGCAACTGGAAAATGTTGTTAAACCAGAAAACAAGTTAAAAGATGAAAATATTTTTAAAAAATTTGCTATAAATAGCAGTTATTGTTATTCTTTAAATAGTTTTCTTAACAGTATAAAAAAAATTGTATCTTATGCTCCTAACACATTATTGCGTGAACACTATCGGTGCCATCCTAAAATAATTAATTTTTGCAATAAAAAGTTTTATAATAATCAACTAATTATTATGACAGAAGATTATGGTGAGGATGATGTAATTAAAGTTATAAGAACTAATAAAGGGAATCATGAAAGAGACAACGCTAATCAAAGACAATTGGACATTATTATAAATTTATTAAAAGATAAGCAAAACGATGTGGGAATTATAGCCCCTTTTAATAATCAAGTACAACTTATTGAGCAAAATTTGCCTAATATTGATGTAAGTACAATTCATAAATTTCAGGGTAGAGAAAAGGATACAATTATCATATCAACTGTTCAAGATGATATTAAAGATTTTGTAGCTAATAATAATATTCTAAATGTGGCTATTTCTAGAGCTAAAAAACACCTTGTTTTAATTGTTACTGGTAATGAGATAAATAATAAGAACATAAATGATTTTATTGATTATGTTGCTTATAATAATATGGAAATTACAACTAGCAATATTAACTCTGTTTTTGATCTTCTTTACAAGCAGTATACCCTTGAACGATTAGAATATTATAAAAAGCATAATAGAGTATCAAAGTTTGATTCTGAAAACTTTATTTATCATCTTTTAGAAAACATATTAAAAGATTATAACAATTTAACTTTTGACTTTTTATATCCAATGCGTGATTTGATAAAAGACACATCTTTATTAACTATAGAAGAAGATAGATATGCTAAACATCATGCAACACATATGGATTTTTTAATATTTAATGAGATTAGTAAAAAGCCTATTTTAGCTATTGAAGTAGATGGATATAAAGTTCATAAAGAAGGAACAAAACAGCACGAAAGAGATTTATTAAAGAATAGTATTTTAAATAAATATGGTATTCCTTTAATAAGATTAAAAACTAATGGTAGTGAAGAAGAGAAAAAGATTAGGAATGCATTAGATGCTTATTACGTTGATAAGTAATAATAACTATGGCATTTGTCACGAAAAATCCTCCTAAACATAAACTATGGTAAGGAGGATTTTATGTACAATAATGTAAGAGGTATAGTTATAGATCCAGGACATGGAGGTATCGGTTAAATCCAAAAATAGAAGAAATGACTATTTTGGTAAGTAAATACAAGAGTTTAAGGTACTTG
>CANRPL010000011.1 GCA_947632495.1 uncultured Bacilli bacterium | reverse complement strand
TCAATTGATAAACTCATATAATTATTTAAATTAAACATTTGCATATCAAAAGTTGGATTATTAGTTAAAACACCTACAGGATTATCATATATTTTTAAACCATCTTTAACTGATTCAACAGTAATTGATGTCTCTTTATCAGAAATGATCCAATGAAGGGGTGAAGCTTTTAGATACTCATTAAAATCTTCATTCATAATATTAGTTTTCTCTAGCAAGGTACGAGCTTCGGATACATTCGCACACTGCGTTAAAATCCAAGGGATGAATTCAAAAGGGGCGACATTATCCTTATCCGTTACCTTCTCTTTATAATCAGCATTACCAGGAAAATTAAGTCCTGCCATACCTAGACCTTCTTCATTAATCGCATCATAGTATAGTGGATAATCATCGGCCACATAGGCCATACCAATTAAAGCATAATGTTTATCAACAGTTCGCCCATTACGAAACTGAAAAGCAAAATTACGTGGTGTTATGGTAACTGTTTCTTGATATGAATATTCTAAATCTAAATTACGACCAAAATAATGATCTTTTGTATTATATGTTGCTGCTGTACACATATTATACCTTCTTTCTATTTTTATTATACGATAAATTATCTTAAAATCAAATAATTATCTAGATTTCTTTTTGTGTATTTGACAATATGTGATAAAATAAATTTTGGGTGATACGAATGAAAATAGGTATTCCACGAGCTTTCTTATACTATAAATATCATTACTTATGGGAAACTTTTTTTGAAGAGCTAGGAATTGAATATATTGTCAGTCCTTATACTAATCGTGAAATATATAAACAAGGATCAATTTGGGCCATCGATGAAGCCTGTCTTTCATCTAAAATATATTTAGGACATGTTGATTACTTAATTGATAAATGTGACTATGTATTGGTGCCACGTGTTTTTGGATATGGTACAGATGGTACAGTATGTACCAAATTTCAAGCTATCTATGATGTTGTCAAGAATACTTTCCGTGATCGTAATATTAAGATTCTCTTTTACAATATTAATCCTAAAGAAACAGCTAATGAATTTAGAGCTTTCTTAAAGATAGGTAAATTTCTTGGTAAAAAGAAAGCAGCGATTACTAGGGCTTATGTTATCGCTAAACAAAGTCAAAAGATGCATCAAGAAATGGATCTTAAATACCAAGAACAATTATTAGAAAAAGATGGATTAAAAATATTATTAGTTGGTCACCAATACAATGTCTATGATCGCTATATTGGAAGTCCTATTATTCAGTACTTAAAAGAACTTGGCGCAACGCCTATTATCGCTGATATTTGTGATAAAAAAGAGGCACGTGAAGCTAGTAAACAAATTAGTGAGACACTACCATGGGCCTTTAATAAAGAATTGGTTGGAGCCTTGGCTATTTATAAGGATCAGGTTGATGGTATTATTTTGATGAGTTCCTTCCCTTGTGGGCCTGATTCCTTGGTTAACGAAATAATCATTCGCCGTGTTAAAGGACTACCTATGTTAAACTTAATTCTTGATGGTCAAGATGGTAGTGCTGGTTTAGAGACACGTCTTGAAAGCTTTATCGATATTATTAAACTTAAAAAGGAGGATGAATATGAACGAAAAAATTAAAGTAGCTTGTCCTCGATTTGGTAATTACCATATTGCTTTGGAATTTTTATTTACCAAAGGATTAGGTGTCGAATATGTTACCCCACCACCATCAACTAAAAAAACACTAGAAATCGGATCTAAATATAGTCCTGATTTTGTGTGTTCACCTTTTAAATTTAATCTAGGAAATTATATTGAAGCTATTGAAGCCGGTGCGAATACTTTAATTCAAACAGGTGGGGTTTGCCGATTAGGTTATTATGGTGAATTACATGAACAAATTTTAAAAGATTTAGGTTACAATGTTAACTTCGTTAATATGTCAAAAGCAAGTTACAATAATCCCCTATCATTTTATAATGAATTTAAAAAGGTTAACCCTAATATGAATATAAAAAAAGTATCGACGGTTTTAATCGCTACTTTAAAGATGGTTGAATGTATCGATGAAATTGATGATTTTGTAAGACAAAATGTGGGGTTTGAAGTAAAAGATGGTTCTATGGAAAAGATTCAAGAAGAATTCCTAGAAGAACTTCGTAGTGCTGAAACCAAAAAAGATATTGAAAAGATAACAAAGAAATGTAAAAAGAGATTAAAAGATGTAAAGTTAAAAAAACCGAAAAAAATTATGCGCGTTGGGATTGTCGGAGAATACTACACCATTATGGAACCTTTCAGCAATCACTATATTGAAAAAGAATTAGCTAAAAAAGGTATCGTTATTTATCGTTGGATGAATGTCTCAAATTCCGTCTTACATCATAATGGTAAAGAACAAAAAAAAGAAATTAAAAACTATGTTAAATATTATATGGGTGCGACGAGTATGGCGACAGTATATAAAACATTAGAGTGGGCTAAAGCTGGATTTGATGGTATTGTCCATGTCAAATCATTTGGTTGTACACCTGAGATAGATGCTATGCCAGTTTTACAAAAAATAAGTAATGACTATAAAATACCTATCTTATATTTTAGCTTTGATTCACAGACAAGTGAAACCGGTATTCAAACGCGTTTAGAAGCCTTCTATGACATGATAATGATGCGAAAGGAGAAAAAATAATGAAGAAAGCATATTTAGGAATTGATGTTGGCTCAATATCAACAAAAGGTATCATTATGGATGAAAACAATAAAATTCTAGCTAGTGAATATTTATGGACCGAAGGAAATCCAATGGAAGCTGTCAAGAAATTATTAAAAGCATTAGAGAGTCAATTCAAAAAACGCACCTATAAAATTGTCGCTGTCGGTACGACAGGAAGCGCTCGTAAACTTATTGGCGCAATGGTTGGTGCGAGTGTTGTAAAAAATGAAATAACCGCGCACGCTATTGGAACGACATCACTTTATCCTGACGTCCGAACGATTTTAGAAATCGGTGGTCAAGATTCAAAAATTATTCTTGTCGAAGATGGCGTTGTTGTCGATTATGCGATGAACACACTCTGTGCAGCTGGAACAGGATCATTTCTTTCTAGCCAAGCTAAAAGACTAGGTGTTGAAGTTGAGGACTTTGGTAAAATTGCCCTTACTAGTAAAAAACCTACTAATATAGCAGCACGCTGTACGGTCTTTGCTGAATCTGATCTAGTTCACAAAGCTCAAATTGGTCACAAAAAAGAAGATATTATCGCCGGTCTTTGTAAAGCGGTTGTCACTAATTATCTTAATAATGTTGGTAAAGGTAAAAAGATTTTACCACCAATTGTTTTCCAAGGTGGTGTCTCTAAAAATATTGGAGTTACTAAAGCTTTTGAAGAAGCAACCGGATGTGATGTTATTGTCGATCCAAATAGTCATTTAATGGGAGCTTTAGGGGTCGCTATCCTTGCTAAAAAATCAAAAATCGAAAAAGAATTTAGCTTTGATGTAACTGAAATGGAATTCACTACTAAAGGTATTGAATGTCAAAAATGCGCTAATCATTGTGAGATTATATGTATCTATAAAAACAAAAAATTAATTGATGCTTGGGGTAATCGTTGTGAAAATGGCGCTATTACTATAAAAGAACAAAAAGAGTGTTAAAACACTCTTTTATTTTTGCTCATCATAATTATCATAAGTTACAAAAGAATTATCTCTTTTTTCATTATGAACAATAATACGTGGCTTTTCTAAAACAACCGTAGCATTATCCGGAATATCCATAGTTACAATTGCATTAGCACCAATGCGAACATTATTACCGATGTGAACATTGCCAATTATTTTAGCACCCGCTCCAATATAACAGTTATCACCGATTGTGGGAGCACCACTTTTTTTACTATCAGCTAAAGTATTAGATCCAATTGTTACTTGATGAAAAATAGTGCAGTTATTTCCGATAGTAGCGCCTCTTGATATAAAAATACCAGATAGTCCATGAGGAAAAATAATATTATCCCCTATCTTACTAACTAATGGTATAGAGGCATTATTGCGATATAAGATTTTGTTATAGCGGTGACGAAGAAATAATTCATATATTTTATTTGGTTTGCTCTGCAATTTTTTTCTAAGTTTAAGGAACGTATTTTTATCACTATCTAAACTATGGCCCCCAAGTATTAATCTTATTTTATGAAACATTATTAAAATCCTCCTACAACTATAATTATTGTACTACTTTATTTATTATTTTTCTATCTTTACATAATCATTATTAATCTTTACACTACATTATAATTTCGCATTGACCACATCACTTAACTAATGTTACAATTAACAAGAAAGGTAAGGTTTTAAAAATGAATCAAAATTATTATAATCAATATAATAATCCCAATAATTATTATCCTAATCAATTTCAATATAATCAAGTTCCATATCAACAAGTACCAAATAAAAAAGGTGTAAATCCCCTTATTATCGTAATTATCATTGTTTTAGTTCTAGTAGCGGGTCCTATGGCCTTTTATCTTTTAAATGAATCAGATGACAATAAAAAAGAAGAACCAAAAATTGTTGAAAACGAAGAAAAGAAAGATTTAGAACTATATGGTGGTTGGAAAACACAATCAAGTGATTACGAGACTTACTGGGTATTTGATGGAAATGAATTTTGGTGGTACAAATCATATAATGATTTAAAAGATAATTATTGGTATGGAACAATGACGATTGAAACTGGTCGTGAAGGTCTTAAAAGTGTAGGGCTTAATGAAAACGCTGTCGATACTATCTTAAAAAATTCTAAAGGAAATGTCACAGAGGAAGACATATATACCTTAACACTTACACCTAAAAAGATTATCTCTGGTGGCGTCGACAAAAGCTCAACTAATATTCCGGAAAATAGTAAATGGCATTATGTATGGATTGTTGTTGACTATGATGAACAAGGTTTTGAAGGCCAAGTACTTAATGTTGATACAAATGAAGTAACATATTTTCAGCGTTCTAAATAAAAAAGATATCCTAGATATCTTTTCTTTTTAACTTTCATCCTTTTTACTATCACCAGTGGCGTAGTCAATTGTAATACCATCTTGATGATTATATACATACACATTATATTTAATAGTATCATCTTCAATAGATTGAGCTTCCATCAATACGCCACTCGCTAAAAGATTATCACCATCATACATTGGCGTCACACGATATAAGACATGGTGTTTTGTCTCTTTAACATAATCAGCAACTAAATTTTCAAATGGTAACATTCCTTCAGTATTCATCTGTCTAGTACAAGTTATCAAATTTTTTTCATTGGCATTTTCACCAGCTAATTGATAGCCGATTAAATGACATCTATTATATAAATATCGATCTTCGATATTGTCATATTTAATCAAATGCCAACCACTAGGTTTAATACTACTAATGCTACCTCTTTTTTTAGTAGGCATTGTATCAATTCCTATTTTAGCTACTGCTACTCCACATCTACCTAAAGCATCCAAATCACTATAAGCTTCAAGAGAAGATATAGTTAATTCATCATCATCAAAAAAAGGTTCATTATTGTTAATAATGACATAATTTTCTCCACTATATTCAGGAATATCACTTAATGAATAAGAAGGTTCCTCAATAGTAGGTCCTGCAAGATTATCAGTAATATGATTATAGAAATCATAAAAGTACGCAGCGACACCTAAAAGAATAATTAACAAAAGAGAAATATAAGCATTAGATGATGACTTTCGATATTTTATTTTTCGCATATTTATCACTACTATTATTATAGCAAAAAAAAAGATTATTCAAAAGAATAATTTTTTTATTTAAGTTGTTCTAAAGCATCAATAAAACTTTGAACACCAACAACAGATACAACAATTACAACAATAATGCCTAAAATAATAGCAGCGCAGAATTTTGATTTAGCAAAATTACGTACGTTAACATTTTTTGAACCAAAAGCAGAAATTAATAAAGCAATTAAACCAATAACTGGAATAGCAAATAATATTTCATATCCGAAATAACCCCACATTGAAATTGGTTCATAATTTTTCTTTTCTTCAGCCATTTTAACACTCACCTTCCTATAAAAATTTTAACAATAAATATATAAAAAGTAAAGGTATGTAATTGAACTTTTTAAAATGGTAATTCTTCGCAGTCTTCATCATCACAATAATCAATATCATTATAATGGGGAGAATATTGATTAACTTTAACCTTTTCTTTGATTTTAAAATCTTGATTTCCTTGCTTATCAATATAATCTAAAACTTGCGTAATATCTTCTAACAGATCATGACCACCGATTCTTAATTCTTCGATTGTCGGAATAATAATATCGCAACCTTGGGGTTTTACGATTTCTTTTATTTGATTATAATTACATGGTATACCATAATTTAACCAATCATCAGTTATATCAGGAGTAACTTCAATAAGGCGAAAGTTAAGACGTCTAATCCATGAGGGATGGCACATTGGAAAAAACAATTTACCTGGATTTAACCTTTCACCTTCTTCTTTTAAAAGAAAATCACTAAAATGAAACTGCTTACCATTATAACTTAATTCAATAAGATGTAGGTCCACACTATAGCCTAATTTTTCTAATAATTCAATTAATGATAAAGTAATTGCCCCTCTTGCATATATCTGCTCTTTGGTACAATCAGCAGAATACGATGAATTAAACCATATCGTTATCTTTTGATATCTTGCTTTAGCTTTATTAATCATCGCTAATGGGTTACCTTCAAGATATGCTTTAACATCTGGTACAAAACCAACATAATCATTAAAGGCTTTACTCTTTTTTGTTGCTAAAGTTAAAAAGCGATCAAGACTTATTTTTAAATTTATAAATTGCTTATAATCTTCATAGTAACCATAAGTACATAAATCAAGAGCTTCTTCAAAACTTCTAGTTTTACAAAATGAATAATCTCCTTCATTACTACTATATCCACTAAATTTGGGATTGGATAATTCTGATGTTAAAAAACTAGTATATTCATGAAGTGAAAAAAACTTATAATACATTATTTGATAATCATTGTCACGATATAATTTATACATAATTACCTCAACTTCAAACATTTAACAGCTTCGTAAAAACCATTGTCACTACTTATTTCCATATTTCCTAAAATACTATTAAGAGAGTCTTGATCTAGACTTTTAACAACATTAGCTAAAAGAATTTTATCATAAGGAATACCATTGATAGCTTTATGATATACTTTACCGATACCTCTTGTAGAAACAATATGTGGTATATGAGTTTTATAAACCGCATCACGAAAAGCCCACATAAATTCTAATACTTCTTTATTAGGATATAATGATTCCTCTAAATGACGGTCATAATCAAAGAAAATAGTATCAAAACGATCAAGTGTTGAAGCATCGAGGGCATTTCTACCAACATATTCTAAATTAGCACCATTACCCCAAGTATTAGCTGCAACAATAGGATGGAAATCAGGATGACGATGAACAGTCTGATGTGGAAAAGCCATATAACCATTAGCTAAAGCATCATTAATAACTATTAGAGCTGAAGGATCAGAATTATCAATTTCATCCAAACAGAATATTCCACCATTAGTAAAAGCACGATAAAATTCCGTCTCTTGATATCTACCACCAGCATCGACAAAACCGGTAAGTTTAAATTCATTAGTCGCACTACTGGTGTAATACATCTTTAATCCTAAACTTTCGGCTATTTGAGAAATACAAACATTTTTACCGCTACCAGCGGGTCCTACTAACATAACTGGTTCACCTAAATGAACATAGTCTAAAATTTCACCAAACTTTTCATGATAAAAGCCCCCACTAGGATGTCCTAATTCAACATCATTTAATTTAATAACATGAACAATTGGTAAATGATTATCATCAGCAAATTTTTTCATCTCACTATCAATAGTCTTCTGAATTTCACCTTGAACTTGTTTAGCTACCGCACTTTCTTCTAACACTTGTTTAATCAATTTTAAGACTTGTTTTTTGGTTTCAGTAGTTAATTCTTTGGTTAAAACATCTTCAATTCGTTTTTTAGGATCGGGAGAAGCAAAATATGCATTGACATTAGCAATTATCTTATCTTTTACAGCTTCATTAGCGACTTTACTTAATAAAGCGTTTAAACCACTGAAAAGGAAATCAATGTTTTCTTTACTCTGTTTAATAAGTTCAGCATCGAAAGAAGCAGCATCACTTTCATCTGGCAAAGAAGATGGTCGATATGGTTCAACATCACTATAGGTACTACTACCCTTTTTCTTATCTTCTTCATGCGTACTTAATATTTTTCCATTTTCCATATAATGATGAATATCGATAAGATTGACATCTCTACAAAGTTTCGTTAATAATTCTTCACTATTAGAAAACATTAATTCTTGGTTAATTATCGTATGACCATAATATAGGCAAGTACCATCTTCTTCATCATGAACATTATTACCAGCTATAAAATAACCTTTACCATAATCCCAAATAACCGCACATAAACTCATTGGTAATGTCCAAAACATCTCCCCACCATCACGGTCATAATATTGCTTTAGAAGATCAACATCTTTTTTATCATAATTATGTTTTTTTAACATATCATCCATTAAACATTCTGTATAACTAGCTACGATGATAGTATTATCCTTTTTGGCAGGTAATGTTAAACTTTTAGTTTTATCGATATCGGCAGCTATAAAATAGATACCTTTATCACCATCGATAGAAAAAAGCATATTACTTTGGTATTTTTTGGGAAAAGCGGAACATAAATCATCCTTACTATATTCATATCCCTGATAAGCTAAAAATAAACTAGGCATTATTAGACCTCCTTTTGATATATTTAATTTTTTTCTCTTTCAACTTCATTATATGGTATAATAGCAAATAAGTAAAAGACATATTTATCATGCTTATGATAACTGGAGGTTATGTATGAATATCGATACCGAACTATATAAAATTTTCTATGTTGTAGCGCGAAAAGGAAATATTACTAAAGCTGCTGATGAGTTAATGATAAGTCAACCAGCCATTAGTAAGGCCATCAAAAATCTTGAAGCGCAACTAGGTGGACAACTTTTTATTAGAAATAAAAAAGGTGTTACTCTTACCGATGAAGGAGAAGTTTTTTATTACTATATTAAACAGGCCATGGAACTAATTGAAGTAGCTGAAAAGAAATTTAAAGAACTTATCAATTTAGAAACCGGTATTATTCGGATTGGCGCTAGCAATACGATTGTTAAAGAATATCTTCTTCCCTACATTACAACTTTTCACCAACTATATCCTAACATTGAAATTAAAATAATGAATAATCTATCATCTTTACTAATTGATGATTTAAAAAATGGTAAAGTTGATCTTGTCTTTTTAAACCTTCCTCATAAAAAAGAAAAAGATGTTATTATTCAAAAGCTTCAAAAGATTCATGACTGTTTTGTTGCCAGTGATAAACTAAATATTCCATCAACTTTATCGCTTAATAAACTTAATAATTATCCTCTTATCTTACAACTGCCAGCTGCTTGCTCTCGCTCTTTCCTTGATGCCATCTGCCAAAAGGAGAATGTTAAACTTAACCCAGCTATGGAATTAGATACCTACTCTTCTGTTACCACCTTAACTAAAGCAGGATTCGGAATTGGGTATTTAGTCGAAGAATACATTACTAGAGATCTTACTGATAACAATTTAAAAATAATAAAAGTTAATCCACCTATTCCACCAAGATATATTGGTGTCGCTTATTCAGAAAAGAATATGCCATCTTTTAGCGCTAAAAGTTTTATTGCCTTATTAACTAAAAAAGATAGTGATTAACACTATCTTTTAGTCATGAATTATTGATAATTATTTAATAGGCCTCTATACTCTAGTTCCGCTTTAGCTAAATTATTAAAATCATTAGGTTTAACAATATTAGGTAACGCTATATCAAGTTTAGCTTGTTCAAACAATGCTTTAATAAATTCAGCACAATAATAGTGATTTTTACGCACTATTTTTTTATTAAACATCACACAAAATAGTCCAATAAAGTTGAAATGATATTTTTTATTATTAAGATTCATCAAGGCAATTTCATCAGCGATGGCATTATATTGTTCAGGTGTTAAATTAAGTGAATAGATTGCAGCTTTAGTCTTTTTAAAGCGCTTAAAAGTGCCCCACTTCGTATTTTCATGAACAAAGCCAGCAAAAAATGGATTATACGCATGAAAACGTCCAAAACTATACATTTGATTAAGATTAGAATCTAAAGATAAGGAAACATGACTATATTCGGCCCTGGTATACATTTTGATAAGTTTAGATAAAACAGAGCCTGAATGAGTTAAGACGATATAGATTGTTTTATTTTGCTCATTATTCATGTAACCACTTCCTATTATAATTATAACATTATTCAAAGCAAAGAAAAAGATTTAAAAATTTAAATCTTTAAAAAGGCTTAATATTTGATGTATCTAATGAATCCTTTGTCATAACTGGTGAGACATATGCTGCCTTTAACTCTAATGATCCCTCATGATGTTCTTTCGTATCTGTTGTATATTTATAATATACATAAATATATACTTCGCTATCATTCTCACCATAAGCATAAATCGTCATCTTTTTATACTTATCGACATCATTATCACTATATTCATTATTGTTTTCTTCATATCCAAGATAGATGACATCATCAAAACGATTACGTATCTCTTTTTCGATTGTTTCCTTATCATCTTCAGTAAAGGCAATACTTGCATCATGGTTTACCTTAACCTCTTTACGCAATGGTTTATTATATACATAGTACACAGATAAACTTAATGTCAAACCACATAAAAGGAAAATCAAATTATAGATAAAAGATTTCTTTAAATAATTTAACCAACTAAAACGATACTTTTTATCATTACGACGAAAACTATAATATTCTGATTTCGCTAAAGGATAATACATTACAACTAATAAGTAAACATAAAAGGCAATATATAACCAAAATAACAAAGGTGTAGCTGCATCTAAAACCGCTGGTAAAAATAAGAAATAGAAAAGAGATAAAATGAAATATGGACGATTGCTGACAACACGTCCTTGATAACGTTTATCATTGACACTATCATAACTAAAACTATTAATATTAAGTGACATTGTTGATGCTAATAAAGAATCCTTACTAACCTGTTTCTTATCACTAATTAAATAACCTTCGCAAATAATGATAATGGTTAATAAAAGTGTCATCACAAGCATTACTATCTCATAAATATAGTTGATTTTACTAAAATCGATTAATGATAAAAGAATAACATTAAAGATTAATGCAATAAAAAGCATCACTAAAGATATCTTACGAAAGGTAAGTAACTTTTTATCTTCATCCTCATATTCAACAACTGGTAAATCTGTCTTTTTCTCTTTCATGTAACAAACAATTAAAAGAGCACTAAATAAGACAGCTAACATAGCAAATGTATTAGCGCCAGAATGATGATTAATAAGTAAGTAAAAATCAAAAATATAGAAAAATTCCGTACATGTTAAAGCAGGAACAAGATCATTGTTACTACGGTAAGATATTAAATAAGAATTTCCTAAATATAATATTAATAAATAGACAATCATCATAAACTCACTAATATTACTCGTTAAAAACATTAATGTTGCCGTTACAACGATTGCTAATAAACCAATAACTCTTCGCACGAGACCACCTTCTATTCTAAATAAATTATAGTTTATTTATTAAAATAAGTCAATTTTAATTTTACTTTTAAAAAAATATGTTATAATAACCCAAGGTGATTGATATGGCCGAAATAAAAACAGATGTCATTAAAAATTTAGATATTGTTGCGACCGGAGCATATGGTGCTGTATATCAAATTGGTGATGATATGTATAAAATATATTTTCACCCACAAGCCAAACCATATCGAGAAAAACTCTTTCCTAGGTTATCTTGGGAAAGACGAATTAAGCGACTAATGCATAGACGCTTACAAATTAGTCATACTGATTTAATTCATGATGTTATTAATATCGACCACAAGTTTAGTGGCGTTATTGGTACATTTTATTCCGGTACTAGGTTATTAAATGTTAAGTCACAAGTTCCCTTCACTATCAAAAAAGAAATTTGCTACACCTTAATACAAAATATAAAAGAATTGACTGATCATCATATTTATCCATTAGACTGCTCACTATGTAATATTATTTATACTGATCAGGGAGAAGTTAAAGTTATTGATTTAGATGATGAAACAACAATTGTAACGCTCTTTAAAAAGCCCTTCTATGAAAGACAAAGTGCCTATGCTTTAAAACGAACAATTATGTCTTTTTTAGATGGTTATCATCAATATCCTTGTGATTGGTTTACACATCAAATAACTAGAGACTTTGATACAAGTATTTATTATCCCGGAAATAAAAGATATGCAACATATGAAGAAATTGCTGAATATATTGAAGGGCGCTCTGAAGAAATGGTCTTCGCTATTTGTGATATTGAAAGATTAAATAATACCATCATGGCGGAATTAAAATGGATGGCTGATAAAACAGATATTCATATTGTTCCCTTCATTAAATTAACAAACAATAGTGAATCTGCTATGCATAATGCTAAAATGCGGATATATCTAGCCATAAAAGAATTAGCTAAAATGGGTATTATTCCCTTCGATATCATTATTGAAAAAGCTAATAATACGACAGCGCTTGCTGACTTTTTTACGAGTTACAATACAATTTCTTATTATACTTTTGATCACAATAATAAACTTAACTACAACGAATATCATTTTAAAACATACAAAAAAGCATAAAAATTATGCTTTTTTATTATTGTAGTTTTCTTTAAAACTATGATAAACACCATCAATTGTTGTACCTAAAATACAATTTAAATTTACATTATCTAAACTTTTAAAAATATTATGCTCAATATCAGGATTTACTTTTTTTAATTCTTTAATCATCTTTTTTATTTCTAAACGTTTACTGTTATCATTAACTAAAGCATTTTCCGTAAAACGACAAGCACAATTAATAAATGTTAAATCATTAGCGCGACACCAACTAATAATCGCATCTTCTTTAACAAGATATAAAGGTCTAATTAGTTCTAAACCAGGATAATTATCACTATGTAATTTAGGCATCATCGTCTTTATTTCAGCCCCATAAAACATCGATAGCATAGTTGTTTCAATAACATCATTAAAATGATGCCCTAAAACAATTTTATTGCATCCTAACTCTTGAGCTTTATGATATAAGTATCCCCTTCGCATTCTAGCGCACATATAACATGGACTTTTCATATCCATCGCATCAACAGATGCAAAAATATCACTCGTAAATATTTGAATAGGAACATTTAATATTTTGGCATTCTCTTCAATCAACAAACGATTTTTAGCATTATACCCAGGATCCATAACGACATAATCAGCTTCAAATGTAACCTTACCATGACGCTTTAATTCTTGAATACATTTAGCTAACAAGAAGGAGTCTTTACCGCCACTGATACATACCATAACGTGATCATTATCACTAATTAACTCATATTCATCAACAGCTTTAACAAACTTACTCCAAATGTCCTTACGAAATTTTTTGATAATGCTTCTTTCAATATCTTGATAACGCTCCATTAGTCCTCCTACAAAATTCTTTTTAATTATATTACCGCTAAAAGAAATAGTCAATAAAAAAATAGTAATACTACTATTTTTTTAGTTTAACAGCCGTACCATAAGCGATAACTTCAGCCGCTCCACTCATGACAGCTGAAGAACCATAACGGATACCAATAATCGCATCAGCCCCCAAATTATTCGCATCGTCGACCATCCTTTTTGTTGCGATCTGGCGAGCCGTTATTAACATATCGGTATATCCTGCTATTTCTCCTCCAACAATTGTTTTCATTCCTGCCATAAAATCTTTACCAATATGTTTTGATTGGACAACCGTACCCTTAACAATACCTAAAGCTTCTACAATCTCTTCTCCGGGTAAATAATCAATACTTACTAGCTTCATCTTCTTCGCCTCCTTTAATCTCTTTAATTCGTTTTATTAAATTAATCACTATGCCTATAATAGGTATTAAAAGTATCATTAAGAAAAAAATATAAAGTAAAAGTGGCATAGCGTCATCAAACACAAAGGCACAATAAGTAATTATTGCAATTAAAAAGATAAACATAAAGCAGAATACAAAACTTGATAGGCAAGCTTCAAAAATCTTTTTAGTATGATTACTCTTAATATCACGCATAGTAAATCCCTCCTTATTTAATCTAGTCATATTAACTGTATATTTACTGATATCAATATCTTCATAAGTATCATGATTTTCTATTATTTCCTTACACATATCTTGAACTTTAAGATAATTTTCTTTTTCCTTATCAATAACCTTTAAACGCTCATTTAAACAATCTTCAAGCGATAAAGTATTATTATTTAGTTTCTTAAGATCATTAATTGGTACTCCAAGTTCACGTAGAAATTTGATAACTTTTAATTTTTTAATATCTTCATCACTATAAATACGATAGTCATTGACATTATTACGTTTAGGATTTAATAATCCTTCTTCCTCATAGTAGCGGATGCTTTTTTTAGATAAGCCGATGACACTTTCAACTTCATTTATTAACATAACTTCTCCTTTCTGATAATTAATATAAACTATTACCTTTGGGGAAGGTCAATAGTTTTTTTGCTTTTTTATTACTTAAATTATAACATAAAAAAAAAGAGAATTTTTTCTCTTATAATTGTTCCATATTTTGATTAGCTTTAGTTAAGGTTGACATAACTTTATCATAATCAGCTTCTTCTAATGTATACCAACCTTTATTAAACATCAAATTAAAAGCATCACGCTGTAATTTACTTGTCGTATCAAAAAGTTTCTTAAAATTATCATATAGAAAATCATTACTTGCTTCATTTAATGCTAAAGCATAACTACTAACCATATTCTTAATCGTACTTAAAAGATCTGTCAAATAATCTTGATCATTCATCTGTTTACCAATTGGGACTTCAACTTTAACATTAGCTACTTTATTCATTATTACCTCCTAGATTTAAACAATCTTTAATTATCATATAATTTTCTTTATAATGGGCAATAACATCATTAAAGAAATTTTTAACATCAGTATCAGTTATCCACTGTAAATAATTATTAAATTTCTTAATCGCTATAAAGTTCCAATTTAACATATCTTCAAGATAAGCTAAATCTTTTGTTGATACCATTGGTGGTACTTCTTTCATATCATCAGTCCTTTCATCAATATAATGTCCAACTATCACCTATTTATACAAAAAAGATAACCGAAGTTATCTTTTATATTTCATTTAATATTGGGTTAGTTGTGAATTATATATTCTATACTCATCACTTCCTTTCATAAATTAATCATACTACTAATTTATGAATGAAACGTGAATTTTAAGTGAACTATTTTATTTCAAAATAGAAAGTTGTTCCAGCACCCAACTGACTTTCTACCCCGTAGGCATAATTTAAGGCTATTAACGTTGACTTAACGATCGATAAGCCTAAACCAGTTCCATACTTATTACGTTTTCTTTGCTTATCAATTTTATAATATTTATCCCATATAAGTCCTAATTCTTCAGGAGCAATACCAGCACCTGTATCAATTACTTCTACACGAACAGCATCATTAACTAACTTAACACGGATAATAACTTTTTTATCATCACCCGTATAATTAATAGCGTTATTAATTAAATTGTAGACAACTTGTTCTAGTTTCTTGCGACTACTATTAATCATAACTATATCAGGACATTCTACCTCAAAAACAAAGCCATCATTTTTTAAAATATCAAATTTCTTTATAATGGTATCTATTAATTCTCGTAAATTAAATGGCTCTAAAACTAATTCTTCAACATTTGCTTCAAGTCGTGATAACTCTAAAATATCATTAACTAATAAAGTCAAGCGACTAGTTTCATCAATAATAATATTTAAATCTTCATCACGCTTTTTCTTCTTACCAGCATCAATATCTTTAGCAGCTTCAGCATAAGCTCTAATAAGCGTCAATGGCGTCTTTAAATCATGTGATACATTGGCCATTAATTCTCTTCTTAATTCATCAGTTTTAGATAACTCCCTAACCGTTTCGTTTAAAGTACTACCTAATTCATCAAGTTCTAGAATATTTGTATTTTCTTCAAACGTTGTACTATAATCTTTCTTTCCTAAACGTTTAGCTTTCTCATTTATACGTGCGATAGGAATTGATAACTGTTTTGATATAAAATAAGAAACAACCGCCGCCATTAGTAGAATGATAATAGCGATATAAATAAATTGATTTTTTAACATTTCAATACTAGTATCAAGTGGTACCAAAGATGTATTGACAAAAAGAAATGTTTCATCATCGAGCTTTTTACCAATAACTAATGTTTCATTATTAAAATTAGGATTAATAATTTCAGCTCGTTTAAGACTCTCATCATTTTCAATAAACTCTGTCTCAAAGCGGTAGATATCAATATTTTTACGAGTTAGACATTTACGATCTGGCGATTTTGATACATAAGCTAATACTCCTTTATCAATAACCTCAATACAGACATCATTATTGATTGATATTTCATCAAAAGCATCTTGAAAATCTTTCGAATCATATTCTTTAGTTAAACTAATTACAGCTTTATTTAATTCTTTAGTACGTGATATTTTATAAAGTGTATTAAGTGATAAAATTTGAAATATCCATAAGAACAATAATAAGACAACCGAAAAGATAATGAAATAAATAAGGGTATTAATTAGTAAGGTCTTTTTCTTTTTCTTCAAATTTATAACCTACCCCTCTAATTGTCTTAATCATATTACGATATGGTCCTAAATGACTACGTAAAGTTTTAATATGTGTATCAATAGTACGATCATCACCAAAAAAATCATAGCCCCATATTTTACTTAATAATTGTTCACGCGATAAAGCTATCGACTTATTTTCGATAAAGTATAGGAGTAGTTCATATTCTTTAGGTGTTAACTCTATTTCCTTATCACCAATATAAACCGCATGCGCTCTAATATCGACTTTTAAATCTTTGTAGACATAACTATCTAATACTTTATTATCACGCTTTAAGATAGCTTTAATTCGAGCAATTAATTCACGTGGACTAAATGGTTTAGTTAAATAATCATCGACGCCAAGATTGAAGCCCATTAATTTATCGTATTCTTCACCACGAGCTGATAAAATAATTGTTGGTGTATTACGAATTTTTTTCATTTGTGTATAAGCTGTAAGACCATCCATATTAGGCATCATAACATCTAATATAACAATATCGATATCACTATGAGCTTTAAAAAGATCTAAAGCTTCGATACCATCACGCGCTTCATATGTTAGATAACCTTCATTCATACAATATTCTTTAATAATATTTCGAATTAAATCTTCATCATCAATAATTAACACTTTCATTTTATAACCTAATTACATCGCCTAACACCATATATTTTACACTTATTTTGTGAAAAGTATATGAAAAAAAGATACAATGTATCTTTTTCTAGAAGAAAGCTAAAAGATGGCTTATCATCTTTCATAGTATACTATGAGAAGAAGTAAGTTATAAAAGTAAGGCTTGTTTATATTTACCTATAGAGAATTGTTTTGTGGAGGAGTTATTTCCACATTTTTATTATACTATTTTCCTTTCTTCTAATTTAACTATAACAATCTTATGTGAAGAATATATGAAGAATAATTGAAGTTTATTAATTAATAGGTATTTACAAATTAAGAATTATATGATAGAATTAAATCACAAAGAGGAAAGAATAAATAAGTTAAGATTTAGTCTTTTCTTTTTTTTGCGCTACAAAAGAACATCTAAACACATCATTAAAAGAAAACCGATAATAAAATAGATAGTACCTAAATTACTCTCGTTATGATTAATACTCGGTAATAATTCATTGATAACTACATATATCATAATAGCAGAAGAAGCTGCTAAAACAAATGGCAGTAATAAGGAAAGATAATTAATCAAAAGTAACATTAGAAAGGCACTAATGGGTTCAACTATGCCAGATACAATCCCTAAAAAAGCGGACTTCATTTTACTATAACCAGCTTGACGATAATTAAAAGATATCGATGCACCCTCAGGAATATTTTGAATAGCAATACCGATTGTCAAAGCTAAAGCGGCTGAAATAGATACAATACTACTATTTTGATACGCATAACAACTCATTAACCCAACAGTCATACCTTCCGGAATATTATGAAGGGTCATGGCCCAAAAAAGCATTTTATTTTTTTTAGAATTGAAAGTTGAGCACTTACTTACAAATTTATCTAATTTCATAATGACAAACATACCTAAAATAAAACCGATCAAGACAAAAACAATATTTGAACTATCCAAAGCGGGAATTAATAGTGACCATATCGAGGCGGCAAACATGACCCCACTAGCGAGACCTAAACATAACTTTTCTGTTTTATCACTAATAACGTTGAGTGTGAAGACTAAAATTGATCCTATTGTTGTGGCTCCAAAAATAATCATTGAGCATAAAAAAACAAAGCTAATACTATTCATAATTCACCTACTATTATATATTATTAAGAAATAATAATAAGGTGCAAAAAAACTAGTCATCGACTAGTTTTTTTTAGCTTCATTATTTGTATTTGTTTTATTATTCTTGCGTGGCTTTCCTCTACCATTAGATGGTTTTCTATTTGTTGATGGTTTTCTTGTATTTTTCTTTTGTGGTTTTTCTGGAGTATTTTCTTTTTCTTCTTTTGCTGCTTCTACAACTACTTCTTCAGTTTTAATCTCTGGCATTTCTAAAGCTTCAACCTTTTCGATATCAAAAGCTTCATTAGTTTCCTTTTTAGCTGGTTCTAAATCAATGAAGAAACTAACTAAAGCAGCAAAAGCAGCACCAACAAATGGTCCAACAATGAATACCCATACTTGTTCTAATGCTTCTCCACCTAACCAAATAGCAGGTGCTAAAGAACGAGCTGGGTTAACAGAAGTACCTGTTAATTTGATACCTAAAATATGAACTAATGTTAATGTTAAACCAATAACAATTGGTGCAACAGTACTATTTTTCTTTTCTTTTGTAACACCTAAAACAGCTAAAACAAAGACAAATGTCAATACGACTTCAGTAACCAATGCACCTAATAAAGTTATTTCACTACCTGGTTGACCATAACCATTAGCACCTAAACCAATGGTACGATAATCACCAAATGAAGTTGTATTTAGTAATAATACTAATAATGCACTACCGGCTAGAGCTCCTAATACTTGAGCAATAATATATAACCAAAAATCCTTTCCGCTAATTCTTTTGTCTATCCACATAGCAAAAGTTACAGCTGGATTAACATGACAACCTGAAACATTTCCAATTACGTATGCAACAGCTACAATTGATAAGCCAAAAGCTAATGATGTAGCTACAAGATCTGCGTTTGTTAATACAGCTACTCCACATCCAAATAAAACCAAAACGCAAGTTCCTAAAAACTCACAAAGATATTTTTTCATATATCTTTTACTCCTTTCTACTTAATTGTAGCACATTTAAAAAAAATATGTCAATATTTCTTTATTTTATAAGAAAAAAACAATCAACAGTATCGATTGTTTATTCTTCATAGTTACAAGAACTACATTTTATTTTTTTATTTTTTTCGGTTAACATACTACCACATTCGGGACAGTTACGACCAATTGGTTTATCCCAATAAGCTGTCTTACATTTTGGATAATTGCTGCATCCATAGAAAAGTTTCCCTCTTTTACTATGTTTTTCCACAATTTTAGATCCACAATTTGGGCAATCACATATCTCTTTAACTTCTCTTGGCTCACTCTTAATATATTTACATTTTGGATAATTACTACAAGCTACAAACTCACCATAACGACCATTACGAATGACTAGTGGACTACCACATTCAGGGCAATCTTCACCAGTCTTTTGAGCCTCTTTTTTTGGCATAGCTGTAAAAGCCTCTTTAACGGAAGGTTCAAACTCATCATAAAAAGCACGTAGTATTTTAACCCAATTAGCTTTACCTTCGGCAATTTTATCCAAATCTGTTTCCATATTAGCAGTATATTCAACATTGATTAAATGACTAAAAGCTTGTTGTAACTTATCTGTTATTTCAATACCAACACTAGTTGGTACAAACTTTTTATCTTCTAATATGGCATAATTACGTTTCTTTAAGATATCCATCGTAGTCGCATATGTACTAGGACGACCAATGCCTAATTCTTCCATCTCTTTAATTAGTTTAGCTTCGGTATAACGAGATGGCGGTTTAGTAAAATGCTGCTCACTTGTAATATCTTGTGATACTAATTTATCCTTTTCTTTTAAAACTGGTAGAATAGTATCTTTGGTATCTTCATAATCACTATATACTTTTAAATAACCATCAAAAGTAACTACTTGACCTGTTGCCTTAAACTGATAATTATTATTATCAAGAATAATAGTGGTATTTTCTGTTGTTGCACCTGCCATTAAGGATGCCAAAGCACGATAATAAATCATACGGTACAATTTATATTCATCATTAGTTAAAAACTTTTTAACTGACTCTGGTGTACGATTAATACTTGTTGGACGTATAGCTTCATGCGCATCTTGAACATTGTCTTTCTTTTTAGCTATCTTCACACTACCAACATATTCTTTACCATACTTATCGTTAATATAGGCATAAGTATTTTTAATAAACTCATCTGACAAACGAATTGAATCAGTACGCATATAGGTAATCAAACCGACCGTCTCATTAGCTAGTTCAATTCCCTCATACAATTTTTGGGCAATTTGCATTGTCTTTCTAGCATTAAAATTTAATTTATTTGATGCATCTTGTTGTAACGTACTAGTTATGAATGGTGTTTTAGACTGTTTATTCTTTAATTTTTTATCAATACTTTCAATAATAAAATTCTTACTTAATTTTTCTAATATAGCATTAACTTCATCTTCTGATTTAATCTCTAAATCCTGATGATCATAATTGAATAATTCAGCCTCAAAATCTTTAAATACGCCTTTAATTGACCAATATTCTTCAGGAACAAAAGCTTCAATTTCTCTTTCTCGATCAACAATTAATTTAAGCGCTACAGACTGAACACGGCCGGCACTACTACCACCCGTTTTAGATTGAATTAATTTACTTAAACGGAAACCAATTATACGATCTAAAATACGTCTTGTCTCTTGACTATTAACTAAATCTTTATCGATTTTACGAGCGTGTTTAAAAGCTTCTTTAACAGCACCTTCCGTTATCTCATTAAAAACAACACGCTCATAATCATCATCTTTTAAATTTAAAACATCAGATAAATGCCAAGAAATAGCTTCTCCTTCACGATCTGGGTCGGTTGCTAAAAAGACATGTTTAGCATCTTTAACTTCTTTTTTTAATTCTTTAATGACATTAGATTTACCCTTCATAGGAACATAATCAGGTTTAAAATCATTATCAACATCAACACCCAAACCATATTTACCCTTTGTTGATAAATCACGTACATGTCCTTTAGATGACACAACATGATAATCACTACCTAAATATTTTTCAATCGGTTTTGTTTTGCTTGGTGATTCCACGATAACTAAATTCTTTGACATCTACTCACGTCCTTTTGTCTATTCATAATTTATACACTATAAACAAATTTTTGTCAACTAGCAAATTTTAAATATAGTACATTAATAAAAGCAATTTTTTAATATCAGTAAAAAAAGATGATAAACCATCATCTTTATATTTATTTATGCATTATCATTATAATATTTCTGAATCTTCCAACTTCCGTCTTCTTTTACAATAATAAAATTCTTAGTATAAGTAGTTGGATCAACTAATTTATCAGTAACTTCATCATTTTCATCAAGAACATAGCATTTGCTGTTTTCACTAGCAATATCTTCGGTTTGCGTATCTCCTATACAATAGCTATAATCAATAGAAAACTCTATTTTTTCTGGTTCTTTACTTTTAATTTTTAAATCACTCATTTTGATAAAACTTGTATTGCCACCTCTAGACATATCAATGGTATAATGTTTACCATTTTTTGTAACTAAAGGTAAAGCTTCTTCACAGGCCATTTCTTCCTCTTTAGTATTTGAATCTTGATAATCCCAATATACCTTTTTACATCCTTTGGCAAAATGGCTCATTATTTCATCATAGTTTGTAATTTCATAACCGCTTCCATTTTCTTCATCAAGGTAAACTAATTCTAAATCACTACTAAATTCTCCGTCTGAAGTAGGAAATTTCACTAAATCTCCTGCAAAATCGTAAGCAAAAGTCCAAGTGTACTCAAACAACTCATTACCTACTTTAAGAGCTTCTTCGTCAGATAATACTTCTCCGCTTTCCTTATCATCTTTAACTTCATCTTTCTTAATTACTTTGTCATATGCCAAATAAGCTACTAATGCTACAACAATGACAACTAATATCGTAATTATTGCAGCACTATAACTTTTTTTAGCTGGTATATTAGTTTCCATATTATTATTCATCTTCATCTCTCCCTCTTTTTTAATTTTAACAAATAAAAATTCAAAATTCAACTAATAAGATTATGCTTTTATTTTCATATTGTAAATCAAATATAAAAAAGATGACTTTTCGTCATCCTTATTACATATTATCACTATAATATTTTTGAATCTTCCAACTTCCATCTTCTTTAACAATAATGAAAGTTTTGGTATAAGTTGTTGGTTCAACTACTTTTTCTGTATTAGTAACAATACACTTGCCACTTTCATTTCTGATAGTATCATCATCTAGACAAAAACTAAAATCAACTGTAAATTCAATTTTGCTAGCTGTTTTTTCTTTTATTTTTAAATCACTCATATTAGTAAATGAGGTATTACTTCCTCTATACATTTCAATAGCATAATGTTTACCGTTTTTGGTAGCTAAACCTGGAGCTCCATCACAAGTGAACTCTTTTTCTTGGGCTTTAGGATTTTCATAATCCCATTCAACACGTTTACATCCTTTAGCAAAGTGACTCATTATTTCATCATAGTTTGTAATTTCAAAACCCTCACCATAATCTTCACCTAAATCAACAGGATCATCGTCAGGATATTTGCCATCAGGAGTAGCATATTTAACTAAATCGCTTCCAAAAAAAGCAAAAGTTCTTGTATATTCAAACAATTCCTTACCTATTTTAAGAGCCTCTGCATCAGATAAGACTGTTCCCTCTTCTGGCGTTTCAATATCTTTTTCTGGTTGCTCTGGAGTTTCTTCAGGTGTTTCCTCATTTTCTACTACTTCGCCACTTTCTTTATCGTCTTTCTTATCATCTTTCTTAATTACTTTATCATATACTAAATAAGCTGCGACTGCTACAACAACGATAGCTAAAATAATAATGATTATTTTTGGGCCATTACCTTTCTTCTTTTCTACTGTTATTGTGGTATTTACTGGTTGTGGTGGCATCACATAATTTGGATTTGGTGATACCGGTGTACCTTGTGGTACTTGATTCATATCATTTTGCATTTCTTTTCCTCCTATTTATACATTATCATTATAATATGTTTTAATTTTCCAAGTTTCATCTTCTTTAACAATAACAAAATTTTTCGTATATACGGTTGGATTAATCAACTTACCTGTACGATTGCCATTTTCATCGGTGACAACACATTTATTTTTATATTTTTCTGTTTTAGTATCGTTATAATTATCATAGTAAACGGCATTCTCATTATCATTAGTAGTTAGACAATATGCATAATCAATTGTATATGTAATTTCTTTACTAGTTTTATTTTTTATTTTAAATTTACTAGCATAAGCAAAAGCTATATTGCTACTGATTCCTTGCGCTAAAACATAGTGTTTACCATTTTCTGTTGTAAATGGCAATAATTCTTCACAATCATGAGATTCTTCTTCAGCCTTTGGATTATTAATGTCCCATAAGATTTGCTTACATCCTTTCGCATAATGACTCATTATTTCATCATAATTCGTAATTTCATAACCGGATACATCATAATACAATTCTACTAATTTTCTATCATCATACTTACCATTTGCTGTGGCAAATTTAAGGTGACTAGAGGTGGTTACATCATAATTTTCGCGGGCGTAATCAATCAATTCTTTGCCTATTTTGAGAGCTTCGGCATCAGATAATACTTCCCCATCATCTGAATCTTCTGGTGTTTCCTTGTTTTCTACTATTTCGCCACTTTCTTTATCATCTTTCTTTTCATCTTTTTTAATCACTTTATCGTAGACGAAATAAGCTACGACTGCTACAACAACAGCCGCTAATATTGTAATTATTACAGCATTATAACTTTTTTTAGTCGGCATGCCAATTCCCATATTATTATTCATCAGCATCGCTCCTTCTATTTTTAATTTTAGCAAATAGAAAAATAAAATTCAACTAATAGGATTATGCTTTTATTTTCATCATGTAAAGCAAATATAAAAAGATGACTTTTCATCATCCTTTTTATTCATTATCATCATAATATGTTTTAATTTTCCAACTTCCATCTTCTTTGACGATAACAAAATCTTTAGTATAAACAGTTGGATCAATTAACTTACCTGTACGGTTACCATTTTCATCACTGACAACACATTTATTTTTATATTTTTCATCTTTCGTATCGTCAAAATTATCATAGTATAATGCATCCTCTTTATCATTATTAGTTAGGCAATAAGCATAATCAATTGTATATGTAATTTCATTACTAGTTTTATTTTTTATCTTTAAATCACCAGCATAAGCGAAAAGTATATTGCTACTGATACCTTGTGCTAAAACATAGTGTTTACCATTTTCTGTTACGAAAGGCAATAATTCTTCACAGTCGCTAGATTCCTCTTTAGCCTTTGGATCATCAATATCCCATGAGATATGCTTACATCCCTTAGCATAGTGACTCATTATTTCATCATAGTTTGTAATTTCATAACCCGATTCATCATCATCTAATTCAACCAATTTTTCATCGTCATATTTGCCATCTGCTGTAGCAAATTTAAGGTATTCTGAAAATATTACATCATATTCTTCACGAGCATAATCAAGTAATTCATTACCTATTTTAAGAGCTTCATCATCAGATAATACTTCTCCATCATCTGGTTCTTCCTCATTTTCTACTACTTCGCCGCTTTCTTTATCATCTTTCTTAATTACTTTGTCATATACTAAATAAGCTGCGACTGCTACAACAACGATAGCTAAAATAATAATGATTATTTTTGGGCCATTACCTTTCTTCTTTTCTACTGTTATTGTGGTATTTACTGGTTGTGGTGGCATCACATAATTTGGATTTGGTGATACCGGTGTACCTTGTGGTACTTGATTCATATCATTTTGCATTTCTTTTCCTCCTCAACTATTTTAATTATATTATTAATAAAAAACAAAGCAAATGCTTAACATTGCATTTTACCAATTCTTGTCAGTCACTTGTCATTTAGCAAAAAAAGCGATAAATCGCTTATTTACTTTCAACAGAATACAAATAATAATTTTCAAACTCATCAATTTTGAAACGATATGTCATTTTCTTTTCTGTAACTACATTACTAATATTTTTAATTGTTAAATCATCAGTTATGACAATATCCTCACCATCATATTTGGCTGTCATATTACTATGAGTATAAATATCCTGCATTGGAGATGCTATATAAGTATATAAATAAGAATCTTCTGTAGTATGATCAGTGTCAAATAAAGTAGAATTTTCATCGCTTACACCATATAATCTAGCTAAAGAAGCAAATCTACCTTTCTCTAATGCTTGGCAAAAACCAACACCATTTTTACAGAAAGAATTTTGACTACCATCTATAGTCGTTAACATATTATGGTTAGCAGCATAAAAATATGGAAGCAATGTTTTGGTTGTATTATCTACTTCTTCATCAACAACACCATTAACATCTACTAATAATTGCTGTAGATAATTATCATATTCGCCAGTACCTGTAATACCGGCAACTTTAGCTAAACCATCAACCATTTCCTCATTAACATCACCAGAGACTTGAACTTTTGGTTCTTCTTCTTTTTTAGATTCATCTTTACCTTTTGTCACACCTAGTTCATAACTAGAAGCTGCAACTAAAAAAATGCCAATTACAAATAATAGCCAAAATACCCACCTTGGACATTGCGTAGCATTAGTAGTTTCTTTTTTATTACTTGTTTTAACTCTTTTCTTAGGAGTACTATCCTTTTTCTTATCTGGAGTTTGTTCTTCTTTTTCTTTTAAATCACTCATCTCAATCTCTCCTACTTTCTTTAAATAGTATAACATACATCATTATATTTTTCAATTATTAGCATATTTAAATTCTTTTGTTTCATACTATAAATGGTGATAAAATGCAAAAGATAAAATGTAATGTCTATGATTGTGCACATTGCAATTGTGGAGATAATATGTGTAAATTACATGAAATTAAAGTTTGTAGCTGTGAAAATGAAGAAAAAAAAGAGGCTACCATGTGCGATAGCTATAAAAAGAGGAAATGACTTTATTCATTTCTTTTTTTATATCCATATTAGTGACAAAAAGTATGTTATATGATATAATTAATTAATGATGAAAAGGAGCTGGTAAAGATGGAATTAAAGGAGATTTCAAAAGATATCTTTAATAAATTTGCTTCATCTTTTATGTTATCATCAATATATCAAACTTCAGCCTATGGTGAAGTTATGGAAAATCAAAATTGCGAAACAATCTACGTTGGTATGTATGATGATGGGAACAACGTTGTTGCCGCTTCTTTAATATTGGTTGAAAAATTAAGTAAATTTAAATATGCTTATGCTCCTAGAGGATTTTTAATTGATTATACTAATTATGAATTATTAGAACAATTTACTAACGCCATTAAGAAATTTCTTAAGAAACGTAATATTATGGCTATTAAAATATGTCCTTTAATTGCTAAATCAAAATATGATCCTAATACAACAGCCACAACAAATAATCCCTCTTATGATAAAATATTTGAAAATTTAAAGAAACTTAAATATTATCATTTAGGATATAACCATTTCTTTGAGGCACTAAAACCACGCTTTGTAGCGATTGCACCTCTAGAAAAAAATACTAAAGAGATGTTTAATAAGTTACATGAAAGTTTTAAAGAAAAAATAACATCAGCTGATTTAGCAGGAATCCGTATCTATAAAGGAAATGAGAGCCATATCGATCTTATTGTTGAACAGATGCGTGATCAAAATGATACTAGTAAAACTTTCGCTACCGATATGTATAAATGCTTTTCTAAAGCTGGTTTAATTGATATCTATTTTGCTCAACTTGAAACTAAAACATTCCTTGTAAATACCCAAGTTGAATATCAAAAACAAGTTAATGTATGTAATTCATTTAACGATGAACTATTTAAGAATCAAGGAAATGCTAGTGGTGAATTAATTAATCGTAAGATTGCTGAAGATAACAAACTAGCTAGCTTAAAAAATCAATTGATATACGCTACTAATTTACTACGTACTTATCCTAATGGTATCGCCATTGCCACAGCTATGGTTATTAAATATCGTGGGCAAGTTTATTTAACACTTGATGGTTATGATCAACAATATAAACATCTTTGTGCTCGTCACTTGCTTATTTGGAAACTTATGGAAAAATTTGCTCAAGAAGGATATAAAGAATTTAATTTAGGTGGTATTACTAATCCAACTATGCAAGATGATAGTAAATATAAAGGAACAACTGATTTCAAAATAAATTTCAATGCCTTTGCAATCGAATATGCTGGTGATTTTGAATTAGTAACAAGTTATCCATTATATACTCTATATCGTAATACTTCACCAATCCGTCGGATACTCAAAAAATAAAGTAGAATAATCTACTTTTTTTATTTATATACGCAAAAAAAAGCTTCATTAAGAAGCTTTTAATTTTTATTCAATAATTTCAGAAATGTTACCTGAACCAACTGTTCTACCACCTTCACGAATTGAGAACTTAGTTCCGTTTTCAATTGCGATTGGAGCGATTAATTC
>CANRPL010000010.1 GCA_947632495.1 uncultured Bacilli bacterium | reverse complement strand
ATCTTTTTGGCGTGGGATACTTTTCCATTTATAACTTTCTATTAAAAATATATTGACTTTTAATAGTTAGTCACCTACACGTGTTTTCTATCTCACATATTATAATACAATATCTAAAATATAACAACTTAATTTATTAATGAAAAAAAGAACCATTACAAAGTTGTTGGCTCTAAAAAAGAAAATAAGGGAATATTACGTAAAACAGTATAAAGTAAGACAATTATAACCGTTCCATATAGTATTCTTTTATTATTTTTTTGGTTAATTTTTGGATAAATAACTAAATATACAGGTGTTGTTATTAAAATGATAAATAAAAGTGGATTATATCGAAAAGCTTGATATATTTGTCCCGCTAACAACGATTGAAATAATCTTGTTATACCACATCCCGGACAATAAAATCCAGTAATAGTTAAAATAGGACAGTCAACAACAATATTATATTTAGTAACAAATAAAACAGCAATACTTATACATACGAAAAATAGTAAGTAACTTACTATTCTTTTCATTAATTATTAGTCTCCTAATGGTCTACCTTGAGCATCAACATTAATTTTACCTGTTAAAATGAAGATACCCTCAATTAAGCCCCAAATTGAAGTAACAATTGCGCCAATACCACAAGTTAAAAGAGTAATCAATAATTGTGCTACTGCTTTACCAGTATATCCTAAATAAAAGTTATGTACACCTAAACTTCCTAAAAAGATACCTAATAATCCGGCAGCCAATTTTGATTTAGTATTAGGATCTACAGGATATGGTTGTCCATACATTGGTTGCTGATTATACATTGGTTGTTGTGGTTGTTGTGGTGGAACTTGACCTGCTGCTGGTTGAACAGTTGGTTGTGCTGGTGCTGATTCTAATATAGCACCACAATTAGTACAATTATTAAAACTATCATCCATTACAGCACCACAATTTTTACACATTTTAGCCATAGATACATCCTCCTTTTACATATATCAAATATATCATATATTTATTTTTTTTTAAATAGTTTAAAACTTTTTTTTGTTAAAAATTACATTTTATTTACCTAAACAAAATTGACTAAATAATTGATCAATTAATTCTTCGCTATAATTAGCGCCTATTATTTCACCTAATAAATTCCAAACATCTTTTAAATCTATTTCAATCATATCAATAGGCATATTATTATTTATACCAGTTTCAACACTATTTAAAGACTCTAAAGCTTGATGCAATAAAGAAATACTTCTAGCGCTACTTAAATATGTATAATCATCTTGATCAATTAACTCTAAATTAAATAACTTTTTAATAAGTTCCTTTAATTCATCTAGTCCTTGATTATTTAAAACTGACATCATAACAATATTATCATTATGAATGTCTTCCAACTTAATTTTACTCTTTAAATCGGTCTTATTAACAATAACAATACTATTTTTATTTTTAATTTTTTCTAATATTTCGCGGTCATCTTCACTTATTTCTTCATTATTATTTAAAACAAATAATACTAAATCCGCTTCATCTATCAATGATAAACTCTTTGATACACCAATACTTTCAACAAGATCATCTGTTTTTCTGATACCAGCAGTATCAATAATATTTAAAAGGATACCATCAATAGATAGTTGACCTTCTACAATATCCCTTGTCGTACCAGCAACATCAGTAACAATAGCTTTATCTTCTTCTAATAAGCTATTTAAAATACTACTCTTTCCAACATTAGGACGACCAATAATAATCGTTTTTATTCCATCTTTAATAATTTTTCCATTTTCTGATTTATTTAATATTTCATTTATTTTATCACGAATAAGGCCTAATTTATCTTTAATCATATCAATTGTCATTACTTCAATATCTTCATATTCCGGATAATCAATATTTACTTCAATATTAGCAAGTATTTGTACTAAATGCTCACGTAAATCTTTTATTAAATTAGACACATTTCCACTTACTTGATTGATCGCCAAATGACGTGATTTATCCGTTTTAGCATTTATTAAATCCATGACTCCTTCAGCTTCAATAAGATCAATACGACCATTTAAAAAAGCTCTTTTAGTAAATTCTCCTGGTTCTGCTAAACGACAACCATTATTTAAAAGTAATTCTAAAACTTTATTTGTTGTTGCAATACCACCATGTACATTTACTTCAACGACATCTTCTTTAGTAAAAGTTTTAGGAGCTCGCATAACTGATACTAATACTTCATCAATAATTTCATCGTGATTAACGATATGACCATAATTAATGGTATGACTATCTACTTTAGTTAAATCTGTTCCTTTAAATATTTTTTGAACAATAGGAATAGCATCATTACCGCTAACCCTAATAATAGAAATAGCACCTACTCCTAAAGCGGTTGAAATCGCTACTATTGTATCTTCCATAACTCACCTACTCGCTTGCATACAAGTTATCGCTATCGCTCCAACTATATCATCTTCGTTGCAACCTCTAGATAAATCATTTATTGGTTTAGCCATACCCTGTGTAATTGGTCCATAGGCTTTAGCTTTCGCTAAACGCTCCACTAATTTATAACCAATATTTCCTGCATCTAAATCAGGAAATATTAAAACGTTAGCATGTCCAGCAACTTGACTATCAGGAGCTTTCATTTTAGCTACTTTTGGAACAATGGCAGCATCTAATTGTAACTCCCCATCAATTTGATATTGTGGATAATTTTGTTTAGCTAACATGGTAGCTGAAACAACTTTATCAACATCAGGATGTTTAGCACTTCCTTTAGTTGAATGTGATAACATCGCTACAATAGGTTCTTGATTAGTTAGAAGTTTAAATGTTTCAGCACTACTACCTGAAATAAAAGCTAGTTCTTCAGCTGTAGGATTTTGGACTAATCCAGCATCAGCAAAAATAAAGACACCATTTGCTCCATAGTCACAGTCTGGTACACAAACTAAAAAGAAAGCTGATACTAAATGAGCTTTTTCTTGAGCTTTAATTATCTGTAACGCTGGTCTTAAAGTATTAGAAGTTGAATGACAAGCACCACTCACAACACCATCAGCGTACCCACATTTAACAAGCATACAAGCATAATACATATAATCCGTTACTAGCAAATGATATGCTTCATCTTCGGTCATACCTTTATCTTTACGTAATTCATATAATTTTTGAGATAATTCATTGGTTAAAACATCTTCATCAGGATAAATAATATCGATATCTGTAAGATCAATATCATATTGTGGTTTACCGATTAAAATTATTTTAGCTAATCCCTCATCGGTAGCTTGACGAGTAGCTTTTAAAACCCTTTCATCCATTGTCTCTGGTAAAACAATTCTTTTATTAGTACCTTTAATACGATTTTTGATTGTTTCAATAAAATCCATTATATCTCTCCCTTTTTAAAAACAGCATCATACTCATCTTTCCAAACAAAACCTAGTTCGTCAAAACGCTGATGCATCACATCTTTTATTTCACGATAAAACGGCATTAATTCAGGAAAATTAATGAACGCTTTATCAGCAAATGTAGCATATATCTCATGATTCATAATTTCAGCATCTACTGTAAGAGGATGAATCAAACCATCAATTTTATCACAAGCCTTAATAAATTTAGCTTCCCTACTTTCACCTAATTCATATTCTTCAAAATAATTAGCTATTAAACGATAATAAATTTTAGAAAGCCGAGCAATTGTCGTTGTTTCTATCTTCTCTTTTGCTTTTTTCTTATCTGTTTTGGTGGCAGCAGCTATATCAATATCTTCTTCCATATCCATTTCACCAAAATCATGATATAAAGCTAGTTCAATACATTTTTGATAATCAAGATCAAGATGTAATTGATGATAAAAATAGTCAGCTATTAAAACTACTTTAAAAGTATGTTCTGATGTACTTTCCCAAAAAGGTGGATAATTACCATATCTTTTTGTCTTTTGTAAATCATTAATCTTATATAGAAAAGCTAAATCTTGCGATTTCATTATATCACCTTTAATCATTTGGTTTATTATCATAAATATATTGTTTATCTTTTTCCGTATTTAAATCAGTTTTTTGATATTTATCAACTAATTTTTTAATAGTAGCAGCAATACTGCTTCTCTTTTCATCACTTGGATAGAAAGATAAGAACATTGATAAATCTTTTACTTGTGGTAATTCTTTCAAAATAATATCATCAAAAATACCATAATTATCCTCATCAACATGTAATAATAAATAACTTAAGACACAACTAGCATAACTTAAAACTTCATTTAAATTAGCACTATTAGTAGCAGCTTTTTTCATACTAAATAAGACATTAGTATTAGTTACTAATAATTTACTAATCCATGGGTTAATATCGTTTAACGCAATTAAATCATCTTCATCTAAATGACCACCAACAATCATAAATAATAAAGCATTAAATGTTTCATTAAGTTGATTATAAACATCTTTTGGCTCTGTTATTTTAGTATAATCGGTAGATAAAGCTCTTATCATATCTGAAAATGTTTGCATATAAAGATTATTAAAATGACTTTTCCACTCCGCAAATGGTATTTTAGCGTAGCAAAGTATCTGTTTAAATAGTGGATTATTAATATCAAAATTTTCTATTCTTGTATCATATAAACGATGATAATAACCTGTTACATCTTGATATAAATCTTTAGAAGGTAATCCTAATTCATCAATATAATTATAATATTCTCGGCTAAAATAATCCTTTAAAACAACATTGTCATGTGTCGCCAAAGCAAGTTCTAGAATAACATTACGAAAATCTGGTGTATATTGTGAATGATCTAAAGTAATTTCAAAAACACCACGATATCTTTCTAATCTTTTAGGTAAAAGATTAAATATTTTAAAATTTAATACCATTTCTGGTAAATTTTTTTTACTCAATAAATTTTTTTCCATGTAATAACACTCCCTTTTGTTATTATATCATACATCATAAAAAAAGATAATGATTTACATATATATCCTTATCTTTGGATTACATAATTCATCTTGATAAGTATGATACTTTTCTAAATAATATTTTTTTAATTCCTCATCTAATTTTATACCGTGTTTCTTTTCAATAGCCGCTAAAGCTTCTTCCATGGTGATACTAAATAATTGTTTTAAATACAAATATATTAATGGATATCTACTAAATAAATTACTTAATCCTTCTGGTGTTAGTTGAACACCAAATAAAGAATTTTCATAATATGTTCCGTGAGAAGTAAATGATTTACCATAATCAAATACTTTAGATAAATATATTTTTCCATCTTTTCGTTTTAATATTAAATTACAATTATACCGATCCGTATTATGCATAAAAAGATCTAAAGCAGCCAATTTTAACATTTCTAAATAAGCTGGTTCCATCTGATATAAACATAATTCACTATCATCAAAAAATTGTTCTCTAAAAGATTTTTCATTTCTTTTACCCCTACGATATAATTTTTCATAAAGATATCCTTCTTCATAAAATATCTTTGATAAAAGATAAAAACTATAATTATTAATTGAAAAACCAATATGATAATCAACGGAATCTAAATTAATTAAAGATGCATAAAAACTACCTAATAATTCATTAATCATACCAACTGTATTAGCACTTTTAAAATAATAATATTTACCATCAACACATGTTATATGATGTATTTCATGTTTTAAATCACTATCTTGAGGAAAATGAAGTTTACTTGCTTCTTCAAGTGTAATTCCCCTACTACTAAAACTTAAGATACGACTTTGATCAATAAATTTAAATGTCATAACAATCACCAATGTGTTATATAATAACACAATACATAAAAAAAATACATAGGATTTTAATCTCCTATGTATTTAATAACAACACAACGATTTGGTTCTTCGCCAACACTTTCAGTTGTTACATTACTAAAATTACTTAATAATGAATGAACGATACGTCTTTGATATGAATTCATTGGATCTAATTTAGTATCTGTTTTTGTCTTTTGTACTTCACGGACAATATTTTTAATTTGATATTCAAAATTTCTAATTCTTTTAGCACGATAATTGGAAGCATCTAAATTAACTTTGATATCTAATCCTGTTTGACGACTTAAAGCTTGACGTAATAAAAATTGTAAGGCATTTAAATTTTTTCCTTCTTTTCCTATTAAAACAGGATTATTATTAGAAACCATTGTAACATTAAAGATATTTTCTTCTTCACGTACTTCTAAATTGATTTCTACATTCATTTTAGTCATAACTTCTTTAATGTATTCTTTAATATAATTAATTATATCTTCTTTCTTTATTACTTCAATCCAAAATTTATCTTCTTCTTCATGATTAGTAACAAATAAATCACATGCATAAACATCTAATTCTTCAATACAATTAGTTAAACACTCCTCTTCATCTTTTCCTTCATACTTATAAACTTTAATCATACTACTTACTCCTTTTAACAATTAGATTTTGAATTATTGTAAATGTACTATTAGTAATCCAATAAATGATTATAGCAGTCGACATCTCAAAAGACATTACAACAATCATTATCATCATAAATAACATCATATATTTCATCTGTTTTGCCTGTTCCCCACTCAAACCAGCTCCACTATTTAACTTAAATGAAAAATATGTAGATAAGAAGACTAATACAGGTAAAATTAAATAGATGAAATGACCACCAGTTATAGCACGTAAAGGTGCGGTTGACATTGATAATGTTAAAAAAGTATCTTCAAATAAAACAGGTAAACGATATAAAGCTTCATAGAATGCGAAGAATAAAGGTATTTGAATAATTCCAAAGATACAACCTGATAATGGATTGATATTATATTTCTTATATATCTGCATCATTTCAGTACTCTTTTGCATCATAGCTTGTTCATCTTTACGATTAGCATATTTTTTTTCTAGCTTTTTTAATTCAGGATCAGCTTTCTTTAAATTTTCTGATTGACGAGCTGTCTTTAAAGTTAAAGGATACATAATACCTCTAATCAATAAAGTTGTAACAATAATAGCTAGACCATAATTTTTAACTAACTGCCCTATTTTGATGATTACCCATGTTAAAGGTTTAACAAAAAAAGTATTCCAAAGACCTTCATAACCACCAGTTGTAACCGTAAATTTATCACAAGATACTAATTTATCAACATCTGTTATCTTGCTCATCTTTTTTTCATAATCTTTTTTCGTTATTTTATTATTTTCTAATTCTTCAGCGTATTTTTTTTCTAATTCTTCTTTTGTCTTATTATATAACTCAATATTATCCTCATCTGTTGGAGCACACATTATATTAGAAGGAAGAACTTGTCCAGTTTCTTCATTACGAACAACTTTACCTTTACTATCAGTTAAGTTTTTAGTACATCCGGTCAATAACAATAACATTATTAATAAAATAATAAACTTTTTATTATTTTTCATCGTTATCCTCCTCATAAATATTTAAGGAATCGAATGCATGGTAAAGATTTTGTTCTAGTTCTTTAAAAGTGCGCATTACGACACCTCTTCCTACTATTATAATACAATTAAAGTTATTTTGATAGTTTTTTTTATCAATAATACTTTTTAGCTGCCTTTTTATTTTATTTCTAGTAACTGCATTACCTACTTTTTTACCGACCGAAATTCCAAATTTATAATTTTCTTGATTGACTCTTTCTAAATATATAATATAATCCTTATATTTATATGGTTCATTAGATTGAATTATACGATTAAAATCATAACTTTCTTTGACAATATTTTTCTTTTTCATAAATCACCTATATATAAAAAAGCCACTCAATACGTGTGGCATTAATTAATGAGATAAAACTTTACGACCTTTTTTTCTTCTATTATTAATAATGTTCGTTTGCATACGAGCCATAAATCCCATTTTTTTACTTTTACGATGATTATTTGGTTGATAAGTACGTTTCATTATTCCACCTCCATTATTCGATATTTTGTTTCCTGCTTGCTTTATAGATTATATATTTTTTTTTCTACTTTGTCAAACCTTTTTCACATTTGTTGATAATTTTGATTGTAAACAAGAAATCAACATAGTTATGAACATTAAATTACCCTATTTTTAATTTTTATATCAATAAATTTAGTTGTTATGCACAATTTTGTGCATAAAGTATAAACACTAAAATTATTATGTTGAAAAGAAATTCACATTTTTGTGCATAACTAACAATCTATATTAATTTTTAATAGATAAAAATGTGGATAACCTGTTTATAACTTTTTTTTCAATAGTTATCAACATTTTTATTTAAATATTAAGGAAAATAGTGTAGAATATAGTTAGTTATCGAAAGTAGGTGAGAAAATGGATCTTGAAAGTATATGGAATTCATTTCTTGATCGCATAAAAGGTCAAATGAACGATATATCATATGATACTTGGTTTAAAGAATCAAAACTTATATATTTGAATGATGATAAAGCACGTGTTTTAGTACCATCAATCGTACATAAAAAACAGTTAACAGACCATTATATCGATTTAATTGAAGAAAACTTTACTGAATTAACGGGTACTAATTTTAAATTTGAATTTTGTATTGAAGAAGAGCTTGAATCAAATATTGTTATCGATACTAATGAAATAGGGGTACCAAATGATCACTTTGATTCAGGATTAAAACCGGAATATAACTTTGGCAATTTCATTGTTGGTAATAGTAATAAGTTTGCAGCCACTAGTGCTTTAGCAGTTGCTGAACAACCAGGCAATATGTATAATCCATTCTTTATCTATGGTTCAAGTGGTCTAGGTAAAACTCATTTAATGCACGCAATTGGAAATTATATAAAAGAAAATAGTAATAAAAAAGTTCTATATATTCCTTGTAATAAATTTGTTGATGATTTTATTGAAATATGCCGTAAAAATAGTAATGGTGATAATAGGGAAGCCGTCCGTGAATTTAAAGATAAATATCGTGATGTTGATGTCTTAATTATCGATGATATTCAAAATATTGTAACGTCTGTTTTTGCGCAACAAGAATTTTTCAATACATTTAATGAACTATATAACAATAACAAACAAATAATCATTTCATCTGATCGATCACCAGAAGATATTAAGAAACTTGAAGATCGATTAAAGACAAGATTTAAACAAGGATTACAAGCTGACATTTTACCACCAGAATTTGAACTACGTATGAATATATTAAATAAAAAACTTGAACAGCAAGGTTTATTAGATGAATTTCCAGAAGATGTTAAAGAATATATCGCTAGTAACTGTGCAGGGGATATTAGAACACTTGAAGGAGCCATTGTTCGTGTCTATGCTTATTCAGCATGTATGAGTGGGGAAGACATAACTTTTGATTTAGCTGTTGAAGCATTAAAAGATCATTTTGCCGTTAGGGTAGTAGCGAAAAATAAAATTGATCAGGTAATTCAACTAGTAAGTGAAAATTATAATATTAGTCCCGAAGACTTAACTAGTAAAAAGAAAACTAATAATATTGCCATACCAAGACAAATTGCTATGTATATATGTCGTGTTTACCTTGAAGAAAATTTAACTAAAATAGGTATTGAATTTGGTGGTAAAAATCATACAACTGTTATGCACGCTGTTGAAAAAATAAAAAATGAGATTTTAAAAGATGAAGCTTTAAATAACGAAATCCAAAAAATTATCAATCGTATTAAATGATGTTCATAACTAAAAAATAATCCACATTTTATGCACATCACTTTTAGTCTTATTTTTCAAAAGTAAATAGGGGTTATCCACATTATGCACATCTATAATAAAAATAATATATATAAATATAATAAAAAGAAAAGAGGATTTATATGAAAATAAAAATTCAACAAAAAATATTGATGGAACATTTAAATTATGTTATTAAAGGTATTTCTAGTAAAAATCTTATTCCTATTTTAAATTGTATAAAATTTGATTTAACTAAAGATGGTTTATACTTAATGAGTACAGATAATGAAATAGCCATTAAAACTTTTATTGATAAGAAAGATATTGATAGTATTGATGAATTAGGTGAAATTGTCATTTCTGGTAAGTATATATACGATATTGTTCGTAAATTAGGTAATGAAGTTATCAACATTGAAGAAGTAATTGATTCACAAATATTAATTACAACTCCAACATCATCTTTTAAATTAAATTGTAATAACGCTAGTGAATTTCCTAATCTCGATTTAGAATTTAGTCAAAAACCAGTAGTTATTAATCAATTATTATTTAAAAAGACAATTAATCAGACTATATTTGCCACTTCTACACAGGAATCTAGACCAGTTCTTACAGGTATAAATATTAAAATAGTAGGGAATAAATTAATTTTTACAGCTACTGATTCTTATCGTTTAGCTTGTAAAGAAATAGAGATAGATGATTTAAATATTGAAGATACAGATATTATTGTTCCTGCACGTAATTTAATGGAAGTTATTAAATTATTAAATAATGATGAAGATAATTTAGAAATACATATATTTGCTAATAAAGTAATTTTTAATTTTAATAGTATTACTATTATGACTCGTTTAATTAATGGTACTTATCCAGATACTTCTAAATTAATACCAGAAGATTTTACCCTTACTGTTAAAGTTAATCTAGAAAAATTTTATAATGCTATTGATCGTGCTTCTTTACTTACTAATGAAGAAGAAAAAAATATTATTAAGTTAGAAACTAAAGATAAATTTTTAATAATTTCTTCTAATATTCCGGAAATAGGTAATGTTGAAGAAAAAGTTGAACTATTAGAAAAAATTAAAAATAATATTAAAATTGCTTTTTCATCAAAATATATGATGGACGCTATTAAAGTATTTGATTCTGAAGAAATAGAACTTAAATTTAATGGTGAAATTAAACCTATAATTATAGATGAAGCTGGAGGAAGTAATTTAATTCAACTTATTTTACCAATTAGAACATATTAAAATATGTTCTTTTTTGTAGAAAAATGTAGAATTTTGACATATTATGATAAATTTTGACATTAAAAGGGTGTATAAGATAATACCAAGAAAGGGGGATTATGATGGTTGATGATTATGAAATAAATGCGGATACAATCGCTATTATTCCAGTTGATGATAATATTTCTAAAGTATATGAACAAGAAGAAGAATATATCGTCAGTAAAAATGTTAATAAAATCATTGAAAATAATTGTAAATTTTATGGTAGTTCTTATCTTGGTCGTTGTGAAGGTACCAAATATTTAACTGGAATAAAATCTAAATGTCCTATTGTTATTGAAGAAAGTCGCAACATTATCTTTTTTCCAACTTCATCAGTTCGTAATAATCGTAATTGTTGGATTGCTTTAAATCATATCAAAGAGTATCAAAAAAATTTTTATGGTTGTGATATTACCTTTAATAATGATAAAAAAATATCATTAGATATATCATTATATTCATTAGATAATCAATATTATCGAGCAACAATGTTAAAATCAAAATTAAATGATAGAAAAAGCTTCAAAAACTGAAGTTTTTTTTTATTTTAGGGTAAATTATGGTACAATATTTAGTGTGTATAGGAGTATTAGTTCTAGATAAAAATTAAAATTTGCTAAATTTAAGCATAAAATTGAGGTGGGTCATGATTTTAAAAAAAATAGAATTGCTAAATTTTCGTAATTATGAACATCTTACTACTCGTTTTTATAAAGGAATTAATATTATCTATGGAGATAATGCTCAAGGAAAGACTAATTTACTTGAAAGTATTTATGTTTTAGGCATTACTAAATCACATCGATCTTTTATTGATAATAATTTAATTAAAGATGGCATGAAAAGAGCTATCATTAATGGAACAATCAATAGGGGAAGTTTAGATATTAATTTAAGTATTTGTATTGAAAATAATAAGAAAATGTTAAAAATTGATAGCAGCAATATAAAAAAAGTAAGTGATTACATCTCTAATATGAATATTATTATTTTTTATCCTGATGATTTAGAATTATTAAAAGGTTCACCCCAGGAGCGAAGAAAATATTTTAACCTTGAGTTATCTCAATTATATAGTAATTATTTTGTTATCTTAAATGAATATAATAAATTACTTAAAATGCGTAATGAATATATAAGAAAAATAGCTTTAAATTTAAATGTTGATATGGCTTATTTAGATATCCTTACGAATTATTTAATTGATAAAGCTATTATTTTAATGAAAATGCGTCATAAATATATTGAAAAAGTAAATACTTACTGTCCTAACATATATAAGGATATAATGCATTTAGATGACTTTCATATTCATTATGTTCCATCACTTGAAATTGATTATAAAGATGATGAAAAAAGTAAGAATATGTTGCGTAAATTCTATGCTCATCATTTAGATTTAGATGTTAAAATGAACGCTACGACGTACGGACCACATAAAGATGATTTTGAATTTTTATTAGGTGAAAATAATTTAAAAGTATTTGGTTCTCAAGGACAACAAAGAGTAGCTGTTTTATGTCTTAAACTATCGGAAATCGAAATTTTTAAAAAATATAAGGAAAGTACGCCAATATTACTTTTAGATGATGTTTTTAGTGAATTATCAGATGATAAAAAAAATAATTTATTGAAATATATAAGTAAAGATATTCAAACGATAATTACAACTACTGAATTAAGTAATTTAGATCCTAAACTTATTAAAAAATCTAAATTGTTTAAAATTGAAGCAGGAAAATTAATTAAAATTAAAGAGGTGAAAGAAAATGAATGAACAACATTATGATGCTTCGGATATACAAGTATTAGAAGGATTAGAAGCTGTAAGAAAAAGACCCGGTATGTATATAGGTACAACCGATGTTAAGGGATTACATCATTTAGTATGGGAAATTGTTGATAACGCTATTGATGAATCATTAGCGGGATATTGTAATAATATTGAAATAATTATCAATAAAGATAATTCTGTTACTGTAAGAGATGATGGCCGCGGAATTCCTGTTGAAATTCATCCTAAAACCAAGATATCAACAGTAGAAACTGTCTATACAGTTTTACATGCTGGTGGTAAATTTGGCGGTGGCGGATATAAAGTATCTGGTGGTCTACATGGTGTCGGTGCTTCTGTCGTTAATGCCTTATCAAAATGGGTAGAAGTAAAAGTATATAAAGATGAAAAAATTTATTTTGTTCGCTTTGAAGATGGTGGACATGCTAAAGAACCCCTAAAAGTAATAGGAAAGTGTGATCCTAATCGAACAGGAACAGTCGTAACTTTTAAACCTGATCCTGATATTTTTGATACGGATATTTTTGATTACAATACCTTAAAAGTTAGAACTAGGGAACTAGCTTTCTTAAATCGCGGTTTAAAAATAACGTTAAGAGATGATCGTGATGATGAAGATACAACTGGAGAAACCTTTATTTATGAGGGTGGTATATCTGAATACGTTAAATTTATTAATCAAGAAAAGACACCTATCCATGAAGATATTATTCATTTAGAAGGTTCAGAAGATGATGTTATATTTGAAGTTGCTATGCAATATACGACAGG
The DNA here is from genome assembly GCA_947632495.1 of uncultured Bacilli bacterium. GTDB lineage: Bacteria > Bacillota_I > Bacilli_A > RF39 > UBA660 > UBA5578. The sequence continues at coordinate 14,947 of CANRPL010000010.1, read as the reverse complement.
ATATAACGAAAATATTTATTCTTTTGTTAATAATATTAATACTCATGATGGTGGTACTCATGAAGAGGGTGTTAAAAGAGCTTTAACAAGAGTAATTAATAATTATGCCCGTAAGAGTGGAATTTTAAAAGAAAAAGATGAGTCTTTAACTGGTGATGATGTTAAAGAAGGTCTTACTATGATTATTTCTTGTAAGCATCCAAACCCTCAATTTGAAGGTCAAACTAAAGGGCGTTTGGGTAATTCAGAAGTACGTAAACTAGCTGATAATGTCTTCAGTGAAGGATTTGAAAAGTTCTTACTAGAAAATCCTGATGATGCTCATTTAATTGTTGAAAAAGCTATTTTAGCTTGTCGTGCTCGTAATGCTGCTCGTAAAGCTCGTGAAATTACACGTAAAAGTGATTTAGCGGTTACTAACTTTTTCGGTAAATTATCTGATTGTAAAAGTAAAGATCCAAAAGTGTCAGAAATATTTATCGTCGAGGGTGATTCTGCCGGTGGTAGTGCGAAAAAAGGCCGTGATTCAATGACGCAAGCTATTTTACCATTACGTGGTAAAATACTTAATGTTGAAAAAAATCGTCTTGATCGTGCTTTAAGTAATGAAGAAATTAGAACAATTATAACAGCATTTGGTACAGGTATTGGTGAAGAATTTAATTTAGATAAATTAAGATATGATAAAATCATTATCATGACCGATGCCGATGTCGATGGTTCACATATTAGAGTATTACTTTTAACATTATTTTATCGATTCTTTAGACCAATTGTTGAAAAAGGACATGTTTATGCTGCTCAACCACCATTATTTAGAATAATGCATGGTAAGACTCGTAAATATGCATTAGATGAACAAGAAAAAAATGATTATTTAGCTTCTTTACCAGAAAATATTCGTTCTCGTGCTGAAATAGCGCGTATGAAAGGTCTTGGTGAAATGGATGCTGAAGAATTAAATGAGACAACAATGGACATTAATAAGCGTGTTTTACGCCGAATTACAGTGGATGATTGTGTTGCTGCTGATGCTATATTTGAAAAACTTATGGGTGATGAAGTAGAACCACGTCGTAAGTTTATTGAAGAAAACGCTATTAAAGTTAAAAACTTGGATATTTAGGAGGTGAGTAGTAATGGATAATAATGAAGAAATAAAACAAGAAGAACAAGAAAAAACGAATATTGTTGATGATACTGATAAATTTCATGAACGCGATAGTCTTTCAGAAAATAACATTGTTGATGAAGTAAAAGATTCATTCCTTGACTACTCTATGAGTGTTATTACATCTCGTGCTATTCCTGATTTAAGAGATGGTTTAAAACCTGTTCATCGTCGTATTTTATGGTCAATGTATGAAGAGGGTAATACTCCTGATAAACCTCATAAAAAGTCTGCTACAACAGTAGGTTATGTTATGGGTCACTATCATCCACATGGTGATTCAAGTATCTATGATGCCATGGTCCGTTTAGCGCAAGATTTTAACCAACGTTATATGCTTGTTGATGGCCATGGTAACTTTGGTAATATTGAAGGTGATGGCGCTGCTGCTTATCGTTATACGGAAGCTCGTCTATCTAAAATATCCCTTGAATTATTAAGAGATATCAATAAAGATACCGTTGATATGGATGATAACTTTGATGTAACAAGTAAAGAACCTAAAGTTTTACCAAGCCGTTTTCCTAACGTATTGGTAAATGGTTCAATGGGTATTGCAGTAGGTATGGCTACTAATATACCACCACATAATTTAGGTGAAGTAATTGATGGTTGTATCGCTTATATTGATAATCCGGATATTGATACATTAGGGTTAATGCAATATATAAAAGGTCCTGATTTTCCAACCGGCGGAATTATTTTAGGTAATTCTGGTATTAGACGTGCCTATGAAACAGGTCGTGGAACAATTACTATTCGTAGCCGTGCTGCTATTGAAGAACATGAAAATCATACTCAAATTGTCATTAGTGAAGTTCCATATGGTGTTAATACAATGGATTTAAAGACGAAAGTTGCTGAATTAGTTCATAATAAGATTATTGATGGTATTTCTGATTATCACACTGATTTAAAAGACGGAGTTAAGATAACAATTACTTTGAAAAAGGAGGCTAATGCCCAAGTTATTTTAAATAATTTATATAAGCATACCGCTTTTCAAGTAAATTATGGTATTATCTTCTTAATGTTGGATAATGGAACGCCAAAGACACTTCCATTAAAAGATATTATTTCTAAATATATTGATCACCAAAAAGAAGTAATAATTCGTCGAACTCGTTTTGATTTAAAAAAATCCGAAGCTCGTGTCCATATTTTAGAAGGATATAAGATTGCTCTAGATAATATTGATGCTGTCATTAAGATAATTAGAGAATCTGAAACTGATCAAATAGCTCGTGAAGCTTTAATGAATAATTTTGCTTTAACACAAATTCAAGCTGATAGTATTCTTGAATTAAAATTGCGTCGTTTAACTGGTTTAGAGCGTGCAAAAATTGAGGAAGAATTAAAGAGTTTACTTGATTTAATTGAAGAATTAAAGAGTATTTTAGCAAGTGAACAAAAAGTATTAGATATCATTAAGCAAGAATTAACTGATATTAAGAATCGTTATGGTGATGAAAGAAGAACATCTATTGATATGACTGCTATTGACTATATCGATGATGAATCATTAATTCCAACTGAAGAATTAGTTGTAACTCTTACAGATCGTGGTTATATTAAACGTGTTGAGAGTGATACTTATAAAGCTCAAAATCGTGGTGGTGTTGGAATTAAAGGTATGGCAACAAATGAAGAAGATTTTGTTCAAAATATTCTTTATATGTCAACCCATGATTATATTTTATTCTTTACAAATAAAGGTAAAGTATATCGTATGAAAGGTTATGAAGTACCTCTTTATAGTCGCCAATCTAAAGGCTTACCAATCATTAATTTATTACCTTTAGATAAGGATGAAAAGGTTAATGTAATGTTAAAAGCAACGCCAAAAGATGTTCCAGCATATGTTGTTTTATGTACAAAGAAAGGTATTATCAAACGTACACGTATTGAAGAATTTGAAAATATTCGTACTAATGGTAAGATTGCTATTACATTAAGGGATGATGATGAATTAATCTCTGCTAAAATAACTGAAGGTAATGCTGAAATATTGATAGCATCTTCAAACGGTCGTATTATTCGTTTTAATGAAAAAGAAATAAGAATTATGGGTCGTACAGCTGCTGGTGTTCGAGGTATTGATGTTGGTGATGGATATGCTGTTGGTATGGAATTTGCATCAGAAAAAGATGAAGTTCTAGTTGTAACTGAAAATGGTTATGGAAAGAAAACAAAGATTGATCAATATCGTATGACACATCGTGGTAGCAAGGGTGTTAAAGCACTTAATGTTACTGAAAAAAATGGTAATATTGTTTCTTTCAAAATAGTTGATGGTACGGAAGATTTAATTGTAATAACTAATATTGGTATGATTATTCGTTTATCACTTGAACAAGTATCAACTACTGGACGTGTAGCGCAAGGTGTTAAATTGATTAATCTAAAAGATAATCAAAAAGTTAGTACAATTACTGTATTAGATCCACAAACGGAAGAAGAATCAATAGAAGAAACACCTATTGAAAAAGATGAACAAGTAGACAATTAGTTTACTTGTTTTTTTAACTATTTTAGAAAAAGACTTGCTTTTTTATAATTTATAAGTTATATTGATTATGGCACAACATTTATACTTGAACCAGGTCAGAGTTGGAAGACAGCAGCCTTAAAAGTTCCTAAGTGTGTGTGCCTTTTTTAATGTTTCGTGAGAAACACTTTAGGTGATGATGTATGAATATAAAATATCTTGATATAGCCCTAGAGGAAGCAAATAAAGCCTATAATGAAGGTGAAATACCAATAGGTGCTGTAATTGTTAAAAATAATGAAATAATAGCACAACAACATAATTTAAAAGAAAAATATAATTGTTCAACTCGTCATGCTGAACTTTTAGCGATTGAACAAGCAAGTTCAGTATTAAATGATTGGCGTCTTAATGATTGTGAAATGTATATTACAATGGAACCATGTATTATGTGTTCGGGAGCATTAATTCAGTCAAGAATAAAAAGAGTATATTATTTAGTTGATAATCAAAAATTTGGTGGTGTTGGTAGTACTAAAGAAATACTTGATAAAGATCAAAATAATCATCATGTTGAAATAATTAAAATTGATGATAAAAATAGAGAAAATCAAATGTCAGAAATACTTAAAAAATTCTTTTCTGATAAGAGATAGTCTCTTTTTTTTTATACATAAAAAGTGTATAATATTAGTAGTAAGAAGGTGAAATGATGTACCAAGCTTTATATCGAAAATATCGTCCTAAAACATTTGATGATGTAGTGGGTCAAGATGTCATTGTAAAAACACTAAAAAATTCGATAAAAAATGATATGGTTAGTCATGCATACCTTTTTTGTGGACCTAGAGGTACTGGAAAGACGAGTATCGCTAAAATATTTGCTAAAATACTTAATTGTACTAATTTAAAAGATTTAGAACCTTGTAATGAATGTGTTTCTTGTATTCAAGTAAATACTAATCAAAATATTGATATAATTGAAATTGACGCTGCTTCTAATAATGGTGTTGATGAAATACGTGAAATAAGAAATAAAATAACTTTAGTTCCAGCTAATAGTAAATACAAAATATATATTATTGATGAAGTTCATATGCTTTCAGGGGCCGCTTTTAATGCTTTACTTAAAACAACTATTTTGTCGCGTTGTCAACGTTTTGATTATAAAAAAATAAGTGATAGTAAAATTGTAGAACGCCTTAAATTTATTGCTAAAAGTGAAAAAATTAATATATCTGATGAAGCTTTATTTGAAATAGCACGTTTATCTGATGGTGGTATGCGTGATTCTATCAGTCTTTTAGAACAAGCTTTAGCGTATGCTAATAAAAAAATTGAAATAAGTGATATTCATGATATAAATGGCACACTTATGCCAGAAGAAATAGATGATTTTATTTTAAAAATATTAAATAATGATCTAGTTGGTTTATTATCTAACTTAGAAGAATATGATAATAATGGCAAAAATATGGTTAAAATTGTTCAGGAACTTATTAATCGTTTAAAAGACTGTTTAATATTTATTAAAGCCCCTAAATTTATTAATGATAATTCTAGTTTTTTAGAAAAAGTCAAAGAGTTAAATGTTGAAAATAAAATTTACCAATATATTAAATCTTTTTCAACATTAATAAATGAAATGCGTAATTCTAATGATAGTAAATTACTTTTGGAAATTGAGTTGATTAAAAATATTGATTCTGAATATTCTGTTTCACCCGAAACAACTGAAAGAGAAGAAGAACCAGTAAAAATAAAAACCGAAGATAAACTTTTAGAAAAGAAAAAAAGTAATACTAAATCAAAAGTAAAAAAAGAAGAAAAAACTAGTGTTGATGAAGAAAAGTTAGAAGAATTAAAACAAATCCGTATTAATAATGCATTATGTAAATTTTCACAACGTGAACGTGAACGCGCTAAAGAAGAACTAATTCAACTTAATGAATTTATTAATGATACTTTATTTAGTAAAAATATTTCTTTAATTGAAGATGGAGAGTTAAAAGCAGTTAGTGATGATTATTTAATGTTTATTTTTAATACTGATTTATTAGCTGATACTTTTAATCATAAACTTATTGAAATTGAAGATATGCTAGAAAAATGTTTAAATAAAAAGTATCATCCAATTGCAATTAATATGAATGATTGGAATTTTATTAAAGAAGATTATAATAAAAATAAAGAAAAATATCAGTTTAAGGAAGAAAATGTAACATTAGATCAAATATTTAATACATCTAAAAAAGAAAAAGCACAAACAAATGTTTGGCAAAATGAAATAGATGAGATGTTTGACGATATCATTGAATATGAGGATTAGAAAGAAGGAATAAATATGAATATGCAAGCTATGATGAAGCAAGTACAAAAACTTCAACGTGATATGACTAAAGCGCAAGAAGAATTAAATAATAAAGAATTTACGGGTAAGAGTTCCCTTGTCACAGTTGTAATGAATGGTAAAAAAGAGGTAAAAAGTGTTAAGATTGATGCTGAAGATTTAGCTAAAGATGATATTGAAGTATTAGAAGATATGATTGTTGTTGCACTTAATGATGCAACAAAACAAATTGATAAAGAGACAGAAGAAACAATGGGTGCCTTTACCAAAGGTATGCCTAATATTCCAGGACTATTTTAATGTTTTATCCCCAAACGATTCAAAAACTAATAGAATGTTTTAAAAAAATACCTGGTATAGGTGATAAAACAGCTGAACGTTATGCTTTAGCTGTTTTAGATTTAGATGAAGATGTTATCAATCAATTTGCACAATCAATTTCTGATAGTAAATCTAAAATAAAAAGATGTACAAAATGTAATAATTATGCTGAAGATGACTTATGTGATATTTGCAAGGATAAAAAACGTGATAAGAATCTTCTTTGTGTTGTAGAAGATCCTAAAAGTATCGTCCTATTTGAACGTATCGGATCATACAATGGTTATTATCATGTTATTAATGGTTTAATATCTCCACTTGAAGGAATAAATCCTGAAGATATTAATCTTGATGCTTTAATAGCGCGTATCAAAAAAGATAAGGTAAAAGAGGTAATTTTAGCTGTAAAACCAAGTATTGAAGGAGAAACAACGTCACTTTATATTTCAAAATTATTAAGTAATACTGACGTTATTGTATCTAAAATAGCGCACGGTGTTCCACTTGGAACAGAAATTGATTATGTTGATACACTTACGTTAGAATTAGCTTTAGAGAATCGAAAAAAGGTAACCGAGGATAAATAGTTCTGATTGCCATTTTTTGGCATATTATAAACTAGGTGATAGTATGTCAAAAGTATTAAAAGTAATAAAAAGACTATTAGTTGCGGCTTTTTTTATCTATGGTTATAATGTTTTAGCGGAACCCCTTAATTTACTAATTCCTCTTAATTTGTTAACTATAGGATATGTTGGTTTATTTGGGGTACCTGGTTTAGTAAGTTTAATTATTATTTTAATGTACGCATTTTAAGTAGGTGTAATTATGTTAGATGAATTTATAGAAGAACAACCTATCATTTATCGTGTCTTAAAAAACGCTACAACTAAAGATAAATACTCACATGCTTATCTTTTTGAACTAAATGGATACGATAAAGGTCTAGAAATGGCTTTAGCATTTGCTAAATTTTTGTTGTGTCCACATAATTATACTAATAATCAAGAATGTGCCAATTGTCGTCAGTGCCATAATATTGATACTGGTAACTTTCTTGAAATAAAAGTAATTAGTACCGATGGACAATGGATTAAAAAAGAACAATTAGAAGATTTACAACAACAATTTATGAAAAAATCATTGATTGGTAATAAAAAAATATATATAATTAATGAAGCTGAAAAGCTAAATACCTATGCAGCTAATGCTCTACTTAAGTTTTTAGAAGAGCCACCAGAAGGCATTATTGCTATATTATTAACGAATAATATGTATCAGTTATTAGATACCATCGTTTCACGCTGTCAAATATTATCTTTTAAAAAAAATAATAAGCATTTTGATAGCTCTATTCAAACGATTGGCTCTTATTTATTCAGCGATAATACTAGTTATCAACAATTTATCTCTGAAGATGGGAAGACGTATTTAACAGCAGTTGATGAATATATTTCTTTTTTAGAAAAAAAGAAATTGGATACTATTATATATCGTAATAAGAGTTTTCTTGAGCAATTTAATGATCGCAAAAAGTTATCTGTTGCTTTTGAACTTTTTGTATTGTATTATAAAGATGTTTTAAATAAAATGTTAGGTATTGAATGCCAATATTTTAAAGATTTTTCATCACAACTTGATGAAATAGTAGCGATTAATAATGTTGATAGTGTTTCATCTAAATTAAAAATATTAACAACATTAAAAGCTAATATCAAGTATAATTTGAATATGAATTTATTAATGGACAAGCTTGTAATCTTAATAAGTGAGGTGTAAGTATGATAAAAGTAATCGGTGTTACTTTTAAAGATAAAGGAAAAGTATATAATTTTTCACCTAATGATTTAGAATTAAAAATAGGGGATAATGTCATAGTTGAAACAGAAAGAGGGTTGCAATTTGGAACAATTGTAACTGATATTAAGGAAATAAGTGAAGAAACTTTAGTAGCGCCTTTAAATCCTGTTTTAAATTTGGCCACCAAAGATGATCTTAAAAAGCATGAAAAAAATCTTAAAGATGCTCATAAAGCTTTACAAAAAGCTCGTGAATTAGCTGAAAAATATAAATTAAATATGTATATTATTGATGCTTCTTTTACGCATGACCGTAACCAACTATTTTTTCGCTTTATGGCTGATAGTCGTGTTGACTTTCGTAGTTTAGCTAAAGATTTAGCTAATAGTTTTAAAACTCGTATTGAATTACGCCAAATTGGTGTTCGTGATCGCGCTAAAGAAGTTGGTGGTTATGGACAATGTGGATGTCCTTTATGCTGTTCTAAATTTATGAATGATTTTGATTCTATATCTATCAATATGGCCAAAACCCAAAATATTGCTTTAAATCCATCAAAGATTAATGGTATTTGTGGTCGTTTATTATGTTGTTTAAAATATGAAAATGAATGCTATAAAGAATATGGTAAAGATATGCCTCAAATGAATAAAAAGATTAAGACTGATAAAGGCGAAGGCAAAGTTGTTTCGGTTGATGTTTTAGCGCAAACATATAAGGTAAATATTTCTGATGTAGGAATCGTTGAATTTAAAAAGGAAAGTAATGAAAGTAACTAATTATTTATTAGGATATAAGAATTTATATATTATGCAGGATACCGAAATGTTTAATTTTTCATTAGATTCTGTATTATTACCTAATTTTGTTTCATTAACTAAAAATACTAAAAAGATTATGGATATCGGATGTGGAAATGCTCCGATACCTCTTATTTTGTCTACTAAAACATCAGCGCACATTACTGGCGTTGAAATTCAAGAAGAATCTTATAATTTGGCTTTAGAAAGTGTTAAAATTGATCATTTAGAAGATCAAATAACAATTGTTCATGGTGATATTAACGATATTTACCGCCAATATGAAAGTTGTAGTTTTGATTTAATAACTTGTAATCCACCATTTTTTAAGTATAAAAAAGATTCTAATGTCAATGATAACGATTATAAGACAGTAGCGCGTCATGAAAAAATGTTAAATCTAGAACAAATAATGGTTATTGCTAAATATTTACTTAGTAATAATGGCACTATTGCTTTAGTTCATCGACCTGAAAGATTAATTGATATCATTACTGAAATGCGTAAGAATAATATTGAACCTAAAAGGATGCGTTTGGTTTATCCACACCCAGATAAGGAAGCTAATATCTTATTAATTGAGGGACGAAAAAATGGTCGACCAGGATTAAAAATATATCCACCATTATATTCGCATCAAGCTGATGGTGAATATACTGATGAAATAAGAAAGATGTTTGAGGAGTGATTAAATGTCACAGAAAAGTTATGATGGTAGTACAACTTTATATTTGATACCTACACCTATTGGTAATATGGATGATTTAACCTATCGTACGGTTAAGACTTTAAAAGAAGTTGATATTTTGTTTTGCGAAGATACGCGTGAAACAGGTAAACTTTTAAAATATTTAGATATAACTAAAAAAATGATATCTAATCATGAACATAACGAAATAAACAATAAAGAAAAATTACTTAAATATTTAGGGGAAGGTATGAATGTTGGCGTCGTAAGCGATAGAGGAACCCCTGTTATTAGTGATCCAGGCTTTGAATTAGCACGTTTTGCGATTGATGCTGGATACAACGTTGTTGGCTTACCTGGCGCTAATGCTTTGATTCCTGCTTTAATAATGTCAGGTATTAGCCCTAAACCATTTCTCTTTTATGGCTTTTTAAATAGTAAATCAGCAGCGCGTATTAAAGAATTAGAGGCTTTAAAAGATGAGAAAGCAACTATTCTTTTTTATGAAGCTCCTCATCGTATAAAGGAAACGTTAAACGACATGTTAATTGTCATGGGAAATGATAGAAAAGTGTCTATTTCCCGGGAAATAACCAAAAAATATGAAGAAATATATCGTGGTACTCTTGCTGAAATAGTAAACGATAATATTGATTTTAAAGGGGAATTGGTAATAGTTTTAGAAGGTAACACTGAAATTAAGAACTTTACAATGTCATTAATGGAACATATTAACTTATATCTTGAAGAAGGATATAATAGTATGGAAGCCATTAAATTAGTTGCGAAAGAAAGACATCTTAAGAAAAGTGAAGTATATGATGAATATATCAAAAATCAAGGAAAGTGATATAGATGAAACTTATTGTTGGATTGGGTAATCCGGGAAAAGAGTATGAAAATACTCGTCACAATGTTGGTTTTATGGCTTTAGATAAAATTGCTAATTACTTGGGTATTACTTTTGATAAAAATAAATTTAGTGGTAATTATGCTGAAACGATGTATAATGGTGAAAAGTATATCTTTCTTAAACCAGGTAAATATATGAATTTATCAGGAGAAGTAATTAGTGATTTTGTTAATTACTTTAAAGTAGATATTGACGATTTATTTATTATTCATGATGATTTAGATACGGAAGTAGGTACCTATCGTTTACGTTATCAAGGCGGTAATGGAGGCCATAACGGTCTTAAAAATATTGAATTACATCTTCATACACAAGGTTATAAAAGAATGAAAATAGGTATCTCTAATAATAAATTAGTGGATACTAAAGACTATGTTTTAGGTAAATTTACGTCAGAAGAAAAAGAACAATTAGATGCTGTTTTTGATATTGTAGTTGAAGTATTTAAAGATTATTCGCAACTATCTTTTGACAATTTAATGAATAAATATAATAAACGATGATACTAAAAGGTATCTTTTTTCGCTAGGAGGATATTATGGCTTTTTTTAATAGCGTCTTAAGCAAAACAGATGCTCATACTATTATTGGTTTAAATGATGAATTAAAAGCTCTTTATGTTTTTAATCATTTTTGCGTGGAAAAAAAAGCTACTATCTTTTTAACTAATTCATTGTATGAAGCTAATCATTTCTTTCAAATTTTTAATAATTATACAGATGATGTCTTACTATTTCCTATGGATGATTTTTTAACTAGTGAGGCTTTAGCGATATCTCCAGAACTTAAAATAACAAGACTAGAAACATTAAATCAATTAAGTCATGGTAATAAAATCATCGTCACTAACCTAATGGGTTTTTTGCGCTTTTTACCACCAAAAGAAAAGTATTATGATAGTATTATTACGCTTAAAGTGAATAATGATTTTTCACCTAATGATTTAGTATCTAAATTATATAATTTGGGTTATACACGGGAAACGGTTGTTAATAAGACCGGTGAAATGGCTATTCGTGGTTTTGTTATTGATCTTTTTCCATTAGGTTGTAACAATCCTATTCGTATCGAATTTTGGGGAGATACTATTGATAGTATTAGAGAATTTAATGTTGATAGCCAATTAACAATTAAAAAATTAAATGAAGTAACAATTGTCCCTAATACAGAATTTATTATTGGTGAAAAGTTAGATCAAGAATTACCATATCGGATGATTACTGAATATATGGATCCTGTTACTATCAAGGATTATATTGATGGTAACATTTATATCAACGATTATAATTCCATTTTAACTAGTTATGAGTTATTGCTAGATGAAATGAAAGAATATACTATTTCTAATAATCTTCCTCTTGATACTAGATATATGGCGGCGCTTGATCTTGACCATCAGAATAATATCTATTATCTAATGAATTTTGATAATGATACTTTAAAGAATGACTCATATCATTATAAAGTAAGTGAAATAGATAACTTTAAAGGTACTAGTAGTGAGATTAATACTAGGTTAAATCAATATTTAAATCAAAAGTATACCGTTATTATTTGTTTATCAACACGTTATAAAGCTAATAAATTATTAAATGATTTAGACAATAATAATATTATTTTTACTAATGAAAATGAAATTATTGACAATATGATTAACGTTATTGTTAAAAATATTAATATGGGCTATATCATCGATAAATATGTTGTCATCAGCGAAAAAGAAATCTTTAATAAAAAAGATATTGATGCCGTATATAAAACTAATTTTAAAATAGGTACTAAAGTACGTGATATTAACAAATTAGAAATTGGTGATTATATTGTTCATAATGTTCATGGTATTGGAAGATATTGTGGTATTAAAACATTAACGAAAAATAACTTAAAGAAAGATTATTTACAACTTGAGTATAAAGGTGGCGATCGTCTTTATATTCCAGTTGAAAAATTAGAGTTGATAACTAAATATTCTGCCAGTGATGGCGCTATTCCCAAATTGAATAAACTAGGGGGAACAGAATGGCAAAAAACGAAATTAAGAGTTCGTGCTAAAATTGAAAATATTGCCGGTGATTTATTAAAACTATATGCTGAAAGGGAAAGTACTAAAGGCTTTGCTTTCTTAAAAGATGATGATGTTCAAACTGAATTTGAGAAAAACTTTGTCTATGATGAAACACCTGATCAATTAAGGGTAATTGATGAAGTAAAAAAGGATATGGAAAAGCCAACGCCAATGGATAGATTACTTTGTGGTGATGTTGGATATGGTAAAACCGAAGTAGCTTTTCGTGCTATTTTTAAGGCGATACTATCAGGTAAACAAGTAGCGTTTTTATGTCCAACGACTATTTTATCTACACAACATTATAATAACGCTATTGAACGTTTTAAAGGTTTTGATGTTGAGATAGAAGTTATCAACCGTTTTATATCTTCAAAGAAACAAAAGGATATTATTGAACGTTTAAAAGAAGGAAAGATAGACTTATTAATTGGTACACATCGCCTTTTAAGTGATGATATTCAATTCAAAAATTTAGGATTACTTGTTATTGATGAGGAACAACGTTTTGGTGTTAAACATAAGGAAAAGATTAAACAATATAAGACTAATATTGATGTTTTAACCTTAAGTGCGACACCTATTCCCCGAACTTTGCAAATGTCGATTGCTGGGGTTCGTAGTTTATCATTGATTGAAACACCACCATCAAATAGATATCCCGTTCAGACTTATGTTTTAGAAGAAAATAAACAAGTTATTAAAGATGCCATATATAAAGAATTATCTCGCCAAGGCCAAGCTTTTATTCTATACAATCATATCGATGATATGGAAGCTAAAGCTAGAGAAATGAATAACCTTATTCCAGAAGCGAAAATTATCTGTGCTCACGGTCAAATGAATAAAAACGAATTAGAAGAAGTAATGATTAAATTTCAAAATCGTGAATATGACATTCTTCTTTGTACGACAATTATTGAAACAGGTATTGATATTCCAACGGTTAATACCTTGATTATAATGGATGCCGATCGTTTTGGGTTATCGCAACTATATCAAATTAGAGGTCGTGTTGGTCGTAGTAATAAGATTGCCTATTGCTATTTAATGTATAAAAAAGGTCGTGCTCTAACTGATGTCGCAACAAAACGTCTAAATGTTATTAAAGAGTTTACTGAACTAGGTAGTGGTTTTGCTATTGCGATGCGTGATTTATCGATTAGAGGTGCTGGTGATATCTTAGGTAGCGAACAAGCTGGCTTTATTGATACAGTAGGGGTAGAATTATTCCTTAAAATGTTAAATGAAGAAGTTGATAAATTAAAAGGTATTCCTCATCAAGAAGAAGAAACAAATGAAAGTCAACCATTAGTAGAGGTCGCTACTACTATTGCCGATAATTATGTAATTGAAGAAGATCTTAAAATTGAAATTCATCAAAAAATTAATAGTATTGATTCTAAATCTAGTCTAGAAAAAGTTAAACATGAACTTGAAGATCGTTTTGGTACTCTAAATGAAGATATTATCGTCTATATGCACGAAGAATTATTTGAACATTTAGCGGCTAATTTAGGTATTAAGAAGGTAAACCAAACTAAAAATTTTATTGCGGTAACATTACCAGTTAACATATCAAATAATGTTGATGGTGATAAATTATTTATGGAAGTTTGTAGTTTAACTCGTAAATTTAGATTTGGCATGAAAAACAAAGAATTAATTATTACTTTAGACACTATCAATTTAGATAAACATTATATTTATTATCTTTTAGATCTATTAGATATCATTAAAAAATCTTTAAAATGATATCATTAATTTAGTAATATGTAAAAATATCTAGTTATATAATTAAAAATAAGGTATAATTATGATAGAAAGTTGGATGATATATGAATAAAACAATTAAATTTTTTGTTATTGGAGGTATAGCTTTTTTAACTTTAACCGGTTGTGAAAATAAAAAAGTATTAAACTGTGATTTAACTACTGACGACTCAACTATCAACTATAAGTATACATTTGATAAGTCAGGTAAAAAGTTACAAAATGCTGAACAAACTGTTACCATGGAAATTCCTGATGGTGTGACTGTTACTGATGATGATTTAGATGAAATGTGTTCAGAATTAAAAACTAGTGATAAGATTACTTGTAAAGCTTCTAAAACGGATAAACAAGCTAAAATTACTGTTAAACTTCCAGTTACTAAATTAAGTTCGGAAGATTTAAAGTCTTTCCAATTAGAAGATTTAACTTATGATGAAGCTAAAAAAGAATTAGAGGAAATGACTGCTAAATGCAAATAAAAAGATTGTTTCAAACAATCTTTTTTGGTTGTATTATAAATAGTGTTGGTGAGAAAAATCACTGACACTATTTTATTTCATAAAAAGACATAAGTT
>CANRPL010000009.1 GCA_947632495.1 uncultured Bacilli bacterium | reverse complement strand
GTATCAAACTTATGTCTTTTTATGAAATAAAATAGTGTCAGTGATTTTTCTCACCAACACTATTTATAATACAACCTGAAATTATAATAGAGGATTTAAGTAACCGATGAAAGTGTACATAACTTTATAAAACATTATGTAAAATATGACGTAAAATAATTTTGGTTAATTGACAACACTAGCGCTATTTTATATAATCATCTTGGAGGATAGATATGAAGTTTGAATACAAAACAATAAAAATTGCTAGAAGTGTCATTTATAAGTCAAAAAATGACCCTACTGTAAATGCTGACAAGGTTGAAGAATTAGAACAAGCTCTTAATGAATTAGGTAGTGAAGGTTGGGAGTTAATTGGTATGATTCAACCTCAAGGCTTTTTAGGTTTAGGAGACGAAGGCCTTTGCATTTTTAAAAGATTAGTTAAATAATACTAATCTTTTTTAGACAATGAAGAAGTTTAGTATCTTTTGATAGAATTTTTACAATAACCCAAAAATTTGTTATGATATTATATAGATAGAAAGATAGTGATTAAGATGACAAAAAGAATATGGTATTTATTTTTAATTAGTATTTTATTACTATCGGGTTGTAAGACAGATCGAAGCTACACTTATGATGTCGATAACGATGATAAAATTAGGATAACGGTTGATCCAACATCGGGGTATTTTATTGATGATAAGGTACCATTTACTATTTCTTTTGATGATAAACCGGTAAGCAAAGGAACTTTTATTACTGCTGATAGTTACGATAAATATGTTACTAAAATTAAGAGTGATGATAAGGCTACCGTAATTGAAGAAGAAGAATTAGATGATATTAAATATATTTTTTATTCATATGATGATAAAGAGTTTAATTATGTTATTATCGTTAAGGATTCTAAAACTGGTGTTTTAATATCGAATACCACCTCGATTGAATCAGCTCAAAATTGTTTTAATGAATTATCTTTTGAAATAATAAAAGAATGAGAAAACTCATTCTTTTATTTCGCCTGATAAAATTTCTTTAAATGGCAAGAAACCATATTTAGTGTATAATTCTTTTGCTTCTTGGTTAGCGCTACAGACACTTACTTCCATTTGCTTAACATCTTTACTAAATGCCCATTTTTTAAATGATGATACTAATTCATTAGCAATCCCTTGATGACGATAATCACTCATGACGTATAGAGCATCTAATTTAGCTACTTTTTTTTCATATAAATCACTGGTATTACGAATATAACTATAGATATATCCTACAATTTTATCTTCATCACAGGCTACTAAAATAAAGCGATTAGGATCATCAATATAGTGTTCATACATATTAGTTACGACAAATTTTTCATTGAGACCATCATCATATTGTTTTTCATCTTGAAGTAGGAGAGTTAGTAACCAGTTTAAGTCTTTTGCGTCATCTATTTTAGCGTTACGATAAGTAATCATTATCTCACTTCTTTCTTTATTAAAAAAACTTGCTGGTGCAAGTAATTATTTAAGTGGTGTCCCAGAAGGGATTCGAACCCCTGACACTCGCCTTAGAAGGGCGATGCTCTATCCAGCTGAGCTACTGAGACATACCCGTTCCCAAGGAACAAGTACATTATACAATAAAAAGTATTATTATTCAAGTGATTTAATAGTTGTTTTTGCAATTTCTTGATCATTAACATTAAAGAAGACGTTATCAATTACATAATTATCATTAGCGGATAAAGCTACAGTATATATTACTTCTTCAAGAATACTTCGATTATCAAAATCGCTTAATATATTTTCATTAAAGTTAATCGCTAACGTTTTATCTTTTACTTCACTTTTTAGCACTTTAGTATTATTATTCATATAACTTGCTAGATTATCACCTAATATTTTATTGCTTAACTCATCGATAATTATCTCAATTTTTTCTCTAGGATCATTATTGACTAAAGTGATTGGGGTATAGTAAATATTATCATCTTGTTTATTTACGTAATAGATGGTCGTCTTTTTAATATCTTTACTATCAGTTAATTCATATTTTTTATTGATACCAAAATCTCTAGTTAAAGTACTAGGTAAATGAATTTGTTTTTGGGGTAGTGTTGTTAGAATGTCACCATCTAAATAGAGAATAACACTATTAATATTTTCAATTCCTGTTAAGGAATATATTAATGATTCTAAAACTTTTTCTTCTAGTTCCTTATCGGTTTCTAATAATTCCTTGGATAAGTCAATTTTTAAAAGGGTATCTTTGATATTAATACTATTGATTTTCGTTTTTTCGTTAATGGTACACTTAAATCCATTAGGTATTTTATCTTCGCCATCACCATTACAGATTAAAATATTAACTATTTCATCGACTAGTTCCTCATCTTCACTATCGGTGGCGATTTTAACCCGACTGACATAATTATTTTTATCTAATAAATATACTTCATTTGTTTTTAGGTCATAATTTACATAGCTTACTTCTTTACGAATGCTTTCTTTTTGACTGGGTATACAATAAAGAACCCCGATAATAAGTAAAACGATGGAAGAAATAATTATTTTTTTAGTACATATTCTCTTTAGCATTTTTTTTCACCTCTATAATTAAACGTATGAAAAAAAGACATGTTTCATGCCTTTTTATAAAGTTATTTCTTTCAATTTTAGTAATTCAATAACTGCTTGTGAACGACTTTTCACACCTAGTTTTTGTATAGTATTAGAAATGTGATTGCGGACTGTTTTTTCGCTTATTTTTAAGTCTTGCGCTATTTCTTTTGTCGTATAATTTTGTATTAGCAGATTGAAAACTTCTTTTTCTCTTTTAGTTAAGATGCTTTTATTCATAAATCCTCACTTCCTAGCAGGGTGGATACAATACTCATAATATAATATGCGTGAGGATTTTAAAACGTGAAAGGGAGCAGCTAACTTGTTTTAAAATTAACTGTTATTTTCATTGGCTCTTTATATTCTTCTTGAATTGTTCGCATTATCTTATTAGCTAGTTCAGTACTATGCTTTTCTGTATTAATGGTCACACTAATGTTGTTACCTTTAATTTTGATAAAACTATCTAGATTATGTGTCGCCTTTATTTTTTCTTCAAGAATTTCTTCTTTACTACGATTAGCATTTAATTCTTTCATTTTTTCAAAAGCTGCATTTTTATCATCGATTGATGTTTCAGAGTCACTGATAATTTTTTTTAATGATTCAATTTCTTTTTCTACTTCTTCTTCAGCTTCTACTCTAAGCGCTACTAAAATGGTACTGTCATCTGTCTTTACGGTCGGTGCGGTAACTTCGCTATCTTCTTTACTTTTGTTGATTAATAATTCTGTTGGCATTGTAATGTAGTAGACACTTAATACTAGTATTAGACTGAACAATGTTAAGAACCATACACCTTTTTTATTGACCATATTCATTCCTCCAAATTCTAATATATAGTATGAAGTAGTATTTTAATATATGAATTTTTTTTTAAATGTGTTAAAATGATACTAGAAGATAGGAGGAATATTATGCCAAATGGCGGTCGTGATCCACATTTAAAAAGTCCTTGGCCTAAAATTATTTTGATTATAATCATTCTTGCGCTCCTTGCTATTTTTGTGGCTCCAAGGGTTATTGATATTTATAATGACAATTTGGATGATACCAACGAACGTGCTTCTAATAGTTAGAAGCTTTTTTTATAGTATTTAGCTTTTTTTTGTGTTATACTATAAGAGGTAAGGATACGTGATGATATGTCCAAAAAAAAGAAAAGAAAAACAAATAAACCAGAAGCTAACGAAAATAGTTTCGCTACTGATTTAAAGGGTATTGGCCTTATTTTAATAATGATTATTGGCTGTCTACCTTTTGGTATGGTTGCGGATATTATTCGTGGTTTTGCAGCCTTTTTAGTAGGAGATTGGTGGGCTTTATTACTAATATTAGTAGGTGTATGTGGTGTCTATATGATTGTTACGCGCAAAAAGCCTAAACTATTAACAACGAAATTAATTGGCCTATATATCATTTTTTTAGCTGTTTTAACACTTTCTCATTTAAGTTTTTTACGTGATTATGATACGTTTAAGTTTAGTACAGATACTATTAAAGTTCTTGAAGATACCGTTCGTAATGTTATGAATTTTATAACTAATGGTAAATCTTTTTCCTTTAGTCCAGATATTGGTGGTGGCGTTATAGGAGGCTTTCTAGCTTCCGTTATGGTAGCGCTTCTTACTAGTGATGGTACAGTTGTTGTCTCTATTGCGCTTATTATCTGTGGCTTTATTATGTTTACGGGTGTATCTATATATGATGCGATTAAAAAGACTAAGAGTGGCGTTCATAGTTTAGCGACAACCATCCATAAGCAGTCGGCTAGTGATGATGAAGATGATGATGAAGTTGAAGTAACAGATGTAGCAGACATCGAGGAAGATCATCGTACTGTTATTAAAAGGGAAGAGATTCATCCTAAAGCGGAAATTCAAACCGTTGTCGATGAAGAAACCGGTGAAGTTAAGGAAGAAGTGGTTAATACCAATTGGGAATATCCACCTATTAGTTTACTTAATAAACCTCAAAAGGGGAATAATAAAGAAAATCAAGAACAGATTAAGACTAATATTCCTATTCTGATTCAAGTATTACAAGATTTTGGTATTGAAGGTAAGGTGGTTTCAGCTCACGTTGGACCATCCGTTACTCAATATGAGTTGGAGATAAAAGCGGGTACACGTGTCAATAAAATTTTAAGTTTGAACCGTGAAATAGCGCTTAATCTAGCTGCGAAAGATGTCCGTATACAAGCACCTATCCCTGGTAAGAGTACGATTGGTATCGAGATACCTAACAAAAAGATTTCGATGGTCAGTGTAAGAGAAATATTAGCGAGCGCTAATGAATTTGATCCTCGTCGTGAAAAGAAACTCTTAGCGGTATTAGGCCGTGATATTATGGGTAATCCTATGTTTATGGAAATCGATAAGACACCACACCTTTTAGTAGCGGGTTCTACAGGTAGTGGTAAGTCTGTTGGTATCAATAGTTTCTTGGCGACCATTTTGATGCGTACGCGTCCTGATGAAGTAAAATTGGTTTTAGTCGATCCTAAAAAGGTTGAGTTATCGGTCTATAATGGCGTTCCACATCTACTTACGCCCGTTATTACAGATCCTAAAAAAGCTAATATTGCTTTAAAGAAAATTGTTGTTGAAATGGAAAATCGTTATGAGATTTTTGAACGTAATGGTAATAAAAATATTACGACCTACAATGAGCACATTCGTAAAGAAAATGAACATTTACCAGATAGTGAGAAAAAGAAGATTATGCCTTATATCGTCGTTATCATCGATGAGTTAGCAGACTTGATGTTAGTAGCTGCTAAAGAGGTTGAAGATTCTATTATGCGTATAACCCAAATGGCTCGTGCCGCCGGTATTCATCTTATTGTCGCTACACAACGTCCATCAACAGATGTCATTACTGGTGTCGTTAAGGCTAATATCCCATCGCGTATTTCATTTGCGGTATCAAGTGGCATCGATTCTCGTACGATTTTAGATATGATCGGTGCTGAAAAGTTATTAGGTAAAGGTGATATGCTATATTTACCACAAGGTGAAAGCACTCCAGTACGTATTCAAGGAACTTTTATTTCAGAAGATGAAACGAAAGCGATTGTCGATTATTGTTGTAAACAACAAAAGGCCCACTATGATGAAACATTAATTATGGATGATGAAGAAGCCCATGCTAGTAGTATGGTTGAAGGTGGTAAAGGTCACGATGCGACTGAAGAGCCACTATATGATGAGATTGTTGATTTTGTCATTGAACAGGGTAAAGCTAGTACTTCACTCTTACAACGTCGTTTCCGTTTAGGTTATAATCGTGCGGCGAGATGCATTGACTTATTAGAAGATCGGGGAATTGTCGGCCCTGCTAATGGTTCTAAACCACGTGAAGTTTTAAAGAAATATGCTGAAGATGATGAAGCGGAATAATATTATTGTCAAAAATATAAATTGGTGTGACTAATTTATACTTTTGACATTTTTTTTGTGCCAAAAATGAAAAAGAAGATTTTGTCACATTGTCTTTAATATGTTATTTTGGCATTGTCTATATCGACAATTTTAGACTTAAATAAAGATTATATTAAAGATGGTGATATGATGAAAAAATATGTCGCATCCATATTATTTGGATTGTTAGTTGGCTTTATTTTAGGTAAAACACTTCTTGAGGAATATCATAGTTATCATGGTATTAAAACCGTCGCATCGGAAGGTATGACAGCGTACTTTATTAAATATGGTGAGTATAAGACGATGGAAGATTTAGAAAAAGCTACACTTTCTTTAACCAATTATATATATACGGAAAAAGATAATCTTTTTCATGTCTATATTGGTATTACAACTAGTGAAGATAATTTGAATAAACTAGTTAACTATTTTAAAGAATTAGGCTATAATGTGTCGACGGAAGAATTTGTTTTGACTGAAAAAAATTATTTAAATTATTTAGTTAATGCGGATAAATTGATTGAGAATACCAAAGATAATGCGGTTTTAGGAGAAGTAAGTAGTCAAATCTTGTCTAAGTATGAGGAGTTGGTTATAAGTGACAGTGAAGATTAAGGACTTACCTATTTTAGAACGTCCTTATGAAAAGTTGATTAATTATGGAGCGCAAAGTCTAACCAATGAAGAATTAATTGCCATTTTAATTCGCTCTGGCACTAATCAATATTCCGCTAAAGAATTAGCGAGTATTATTTTAATGAAACTTAATAATATTGGCGATTTAAATAATTTTAATTATACGTCATTAATTAACATTAAGGGTATTGGCATTAAAAAGAGTTGTGTTTTATTAGCGGCTATTGAATTAGGAAAGCGAATTAATAATTATACGCCTAGCATCGTCAATAAGAAATTAAATAGTTCTCGTTTAGTGTATGATTATTATCGTCATATTTTAGCGGATAAGAAACAAGAATATTTTTACTGTGTTTATCTCGATAATTCGAAAAAGATTGTTTTTGAAAAATTATTATTTATTGGTACAACTAATTATAGTGTTGTCCATCCCCGTGAAATTTTTAAAGAAGCTTATTGTTATAGTGCATCAGCTATTATTTGTGTCCATAATCATCCATCAAATAACATTTTACCAAGTAAAGAAGATTTTGCTTTGACTAAAAATTTAGTTGAGATTGGTTCATTACTAGGTATCAAAATTTTAGATCACATTATTATTGGACGGGATAATTATTATAGTTTTTTAGAAAACAAAGATATTTGACTTTAAAAAGAGTAGGGCATTTAGTATAATAAAAGTAATAGGTGATTTATGAAAAGATATAGAGATAAGAAGCATAAATATATAAAGATTAGTATAGCTGTCATCATCATTATAGGTGCTTTGATATTTACGACATATTCTTTACGTCAGGAAGGAAATATGCTCATGATAGAAAAGACTATTAAAGATGTAACAAGCTTCATTGGACAAGTACTTTATGCACCAGTTGAATTTATTCACGATAAAATAGAAGTATATCAAGAACGCGAAAAAGTTTATGTAAAATATAAAAATTTACAGGAACAAATGGATGATGTCAATCAAAAAGAAGCTCGTATTAAAGAATTAGAAAAAGAAAATAAAGAATTACGTGATATGCTAAAGATTGATAGTAGTTTATCTGATTATGATCAAATTCCGGTAACCATTGTCAGTCGTGATGTCGGTTATTGGTATGATCTTTTAACAATTAATAAAGGATCTAAAGCTGGTGTTACTAAAAAGATGGCTGTCGTCACAACTAATGGTTTAATCGGCTATATATCTGATGTTAGTGCTTATAGTAGTAATGTTCAATTATTAACAACTAAAAATTTACCTAGTAAAATTTCTGTTAAAATTGATCTAGGTAATGGTAAGTATGCGATGGGTTTACTAAATGGATATAATAATGGTCTTTATACGATTGAAGGAATTAGTTCGGGAGATATTCCCCTTAATGCCTACGTGACAACGACTGGTTTAAGTGATAGTTTTCCAAGTGGCATTTTAATAGGTTATGTTAAAAATATTACAACTGATAATTTTGACTTAGGCAAAATTGTTGAAGTTACCCCATCCGTCAATTATGAAAATATTGAATATGTTAACGTATTAAAAAGAAAGGCTATGACACCATGATTTTAGTTTTGCTATCCTTTTTCATCGATGGTATTATTTCTAATTTCCTTAAAGAGGGAAGCCTTTTCTTACCCCTTCTTACCATCGTCAGCTTAATATTTATCTATCCTAAACGTGTTACGTCTTTAAAACGTTATATTATCTACTGCGGAATATTAGGTTTTCTTTATGATATTACTTATACGCAAACATTATTCCTTAATGTCATGCTTTTCATCTTGCTTGGGTATTTAGTTACTATATGGGATAAATATTTTCCAACTAATCTTTTTAATAAGGGTGTATGCCTTTTACTATGTCTTCTTTTATATCGCTTTTTACCATATACATTTTTATGCATGATAGGTAATCATTCTTTTTCATGGCAACAGTTATGGACCAGTATTTATGGCTCTTTAATTCTTAATTATGGTTATTTAATACTATTAGCTTTAATCTTTAAAGTCATTGATAACATTAGGCAAAAACGTCATCATACAATATATTCTTTAAGATAAAACATACAAATGTTCGTAAAAAGTATTGACAAGTTTTTAGGACTATTGTATAATTAATTTGTAAACGATAGGAGGTACATTATGGCAGTAAAAACAACTGGCGATAAAACTTTAGAACAAGTAATGTTAGATATTGAAAAACAATTTGGAAAAGGCGCCGTAATGAAATTGGGAGAACATAAACATCAAAAAATTGATGTTATATCAAGTGGTTCTATTTCATTGGATATGGCTTTAGGAATAGGGGGCTATCCAAAAGGACGCATTATTGAAATTTATGGACCAGAGTCAAGTGGTAAGACAACTTTTGCTTTGCATGCAATTGCCGAAGCTCAAAAACTAGGAGGACGTGCAGCTTTTATTGATGCTGAACATGCTCTAGATCCAACTTATGCCGCTAAAATTGGTGTTGATATTGATGAGTTATTATTGAGTCAACCTGATAATGGCGAACAAGCTTTAGAGATATGTGAAGCTTTAGTTCGCAGTGGTGCGATTAGCGTTATCGTTATCGATTCTGTTGCAGCTTTAGTTCCCCAAGCTGAAATTGAAGGGGAAATGGGCGATGCACATGTCGGTCTTCAAGCACGTTTAATGAGTCAAGCTTTACGTAAACTTTCTGGTGTTATTAATAAGACTAATACTATTTGTATTTTTATCAATCAGTTACGTGAAAAAGTAGGAATCATGTTTGGTAATCCTGAAACAACACCTGGTGGCCGTGCTTTAAAGTTCTATGCATCTGTACGCTTGGAAGTTCGCAAAGGTGAACAAATTAAATTAGGAACAGATATTATTGGTAGTAAGGCTAATATTAAAGTTGTTAAAAATAAAATGGCTCCACCATTTAAGACATGTTCAGTAGATATTATGTATGGTGAAGGTGTATCAAAAACAGGTGAACTTGTCGATTTAGGTGCCGAAGCTAATATTCTTGAAAAAAGTGGAGCTTGGTATGCTTATAAGGGTGAAAAAGTTGGTCAAGGTAAAGAGAATGTCAAAGAATGGCTTAAAAAGAATCCTGCTATGGCTACGGAAATTGAAGCAAGCATCCGTAATTTTTACCAAAATGAAGATATGCCAAAAAGTAAAGTTGAAGAGGAAGAGTGATTTACTAGTTAAATCACTTTTTTATTGACAAAACTATCAAATCAATTTACAATAATTATAGAGTGATTTATCACTTAAAATTGGAAATGGAGGAAGTATTATGAATGATATTTTGTTCTCCATTTTGCTAGTCCTTATTGGATTTGGTGTTGGAATAATTGCAATGTTTATATTTAATTATATAAGAAATACGAAGTCTCAAAAAAAGGCTGACGATATTTTAAATAAAGCTTATGCTGATGCCGAAAAAGCAAAAAAAGATGCTCTAGCAGAAGCAAAAGAAGAAATTAGAGAACTAAAAGAAAAATCCGACAAAGAAATAAAAGAGAAGAAGGATGAGATTAAAGAATCAGAGAAGAGATTATACACGCGTGAGGAGAGTATCGAACGTCGTGAACAATCTTTGGATAATCGTGAAAGTTCACTTGAAGAAAAAGAAAATAATTTAATTAATAAACAAAATGTTATCCAAGACGAAGAAGCAAAAGTGGAGGAAATAAAAAAACAACAATTGGAATTATTGGAAAAGATTGCTTGTTATACTAAGGAAGAAGCTCGTGAGATAATATTAAAACAAGTTGAAGATACAATGTCTTTAGAGATTGCTGCTTTAATTAAAGAAAAAGAAGCTGAAGCTAAACTTGTTGTTGATAAAAATGCCAAATCACTTCTTGTTTCATCAATGCAGAAATACGCTAGTGAAGTTGCATCTGAACAAACTGTAACTGTTGTAGATCTTCCAAGTGAAGATATGAAAGGTCGTATTATTGGTCGTGAAGGCCGTAATATTCGAACTATTGAGGCTGTTACAGGGGTTGATTTAATAATTGACGATACACCAGAGGCAATTGTTTTATCAAGTTTCGATCCATTACGTCGTGAAATAGCTCGCGTTACAATTGATAGTTTGATAAAAGATGGTCGTATTCATCCAGCGCGTATTGAAGAGATATATGATAAGACATGTAAAGAGATGAAGACAAAAATTTTGGAATATGGTGATGCCGCATTATTTGAATTAGGTATTACGAAAGTAGATCCAGAATTAATTGAGATTATTGGTAAATTACACTTTAGAACAAGCTATGGTCAAAATGTTTTAACACATTCCATTGAAGTAGCTAATTTAGCTGGTATTATGGCTGCTGAATTAGGTGAAAATGTTATGTTAGCGAAACGTGCTGGTCTTCTTCATGATATTGGTAAAGCTATCGATCATGAGATGGAAGGTAGTCATGTTGAATTAGGTGTTAATTTAGCTAAAAAGTATAAAGAAAAAGATGTTATTATTAACGCTATTGAATCACACCATGGTGATGTTGAGCCAACAAGTGTTATAGCTGAATTGGTGGCGATAGCAGATGCCTTATCAGCAAGTCGTCCAGGAGCACGTAATGATTCACTAGAAAATTATGTTCAAAGATTACATGATCTAGAGGATATCGCTAATACGACAACTGGTGTTGATAAAGCTTATGCTATGCAAGCTGGACGTGAATTACGTGTTATTGTTAAACCAGAAGAAGTTGATGATTTAACAAGTTATAAGGTAGCTCGTGATATTAAAAATCGTATTGAAGCTGAACTTCAATATCCTGGAACAATTAAAGTTACCGTTATTCGTGAGACACGTGCGACGGAAGAAGCAAAATAAAAATATTGGTTTTGTGCCAATATTTTTTATATGCCTAAAATGTTGCTAGCAATTGTAAAATAAATTACTAATGATAGAGCATCGATGATTGTTGTGATAATAGGATTAGCCATGACGGCCGGATCAAGATGTAATTTAGATGCTAAAATAGGAAGCAGTGAACCAATTATTTTAGCGAAGATAACGGTAATTAAAAGTGCTAAACATACAATTAAAGCTACAATAACTGAAACGTGTTCAACTAATAGTAACTTACCAAAATTACAGATAGCTAAAATAAGACCACAAATTAAACCGACGCATAATTCTTTAAGAAAAACTTTAAAGGTATCTTTAAATTCAACTTCATCTAGAGATAGGGCACGTATAATGGTTACGGATGATTGCCCACCAGCATTACCACCAGTACCCATAATCATTGGAATAAATAAAGTTAATACGGCATAGCTCGCTAACGAAGCTTCATATGTTGAAATGATACTACTGGTAAAAGTCGCACTTATCATTAAAAATAATAACCATGGTAAACGACTTTTACATATATCCCAAAGGCTCATCTTTAAATATGGCTTTTCAGTTGGAACAATAGCGGCCATCTTTTCGATATCTTCGGTTGTCTCTTCTTCAATAATATCCATAATATCATCAATTGTAATAATTCCTACCAAACGCTCTTCACTATCGACAACCGGCATAACTGTCACGTCATACTTTTGAAACATCGCGGCAACATCTTCTTGATCGGTTAAAGTATTAACTTTAATAGGATTATCTTCCATAATATTTTTTATTAATTTGTTAGGAGAGGCCAAAACAATTTGGGTAAGGGAAACATTACCTAATAGACGTCTTTCACGGTCGAGTACAAAACAAAAATCAATTGTCTCGGCATCTTTTCCTTTACGTCTAATATCGCTCATCGCTTTACTGACTGTCGCATTAGCTTTGACATCTAAAAATTCGACTGTCATAATACTTCCTGCTGATGCATCAGGATAATGAAGTAGATGATTGATATCTTTTCTTGTCTCTTTGGTCGTTTGTGCAAGAATCTTTTTAACGACATTAGATGGCATCTCTTCAATTAAGTCGGTAGCGTCGTCCGCTGCCATATCATCAATAATAATAGCGGCTTCTTTAGTTGTTAAAGAATTAATAATTAATTGTTGATAGTCAATCTCCAATTCGGAAAATGTTTCTGCCGCAATATTTTTAGGTAAAAGGCGAAAAACTTTGACTAAACTTTTTTCATCTAAATCTTCTAATATTTCCGCAATATCGGCTTCATCTAGTTCAATAATCTCTTTTTTCAATTTTGAATATTCATTAGTGTCAACTAATTCTTTGATGTTATCCATCATTCCAAACGCCTCCTTCTTCTTGACATTATAGCACACAAAAAAGATATGGCGCATATCTTTTTATTTAATTTTTGATTATTAATAATAATATGGTCCATAATAATAAGGAGGATAGTAATAATTATTAGTATAATATGGTGGTTGATTATAACCATTATTGTTTCCACCATTGAAATAAGGCGCTACTAATCCACCTGTAATACCACCGAGAATAAATGGAC
This sequence comes from uncultured Bacilli bacterium, assembly GCA_947632495.1. Taxonomy (GTDB): domain Bacteria; phylum Bacillota_I; class Bacilli_A; order RF39; family UBA660; genus UBA5578. The sequence goes on along the minus strand of CANRPL010000009.1, from coordinate 16,088 downwards.
CTAAAAAGCCACCGAAAACACGTTCATCTTGATTATTGGCTGGTAATCCTACTTGACTGAAAACAGGACTAGAATAACCAAATTGATTGTTATACATATTGTTGCTCCTTTCATAATATGATATGATATATAAAAGAAATAGGTGATGATAATGAGTGAAGAAATAGAAAAATTAGCTAAAACAATTGTTGAATATTCCATTAATGTTGAACCAGAAGAAAGGGTATTAATCATGTATTATGCTGATGAAGCAAGTGCGATGGTTAAAGCTTTAGTTAGAAATGTTATTGCCAAGGGTGGAGTAGCTATATATAAACGTATGGATAAAGAACTAGATGCTCTTATCTTACGTGAAAGTAGTGAACAAGCTATCGACTTACTAGTTAAATATGCTGAATTTGAAATGGATAATTTCGATAGTATCATTTATGTTAAACATACAGAAAATGAATATGAGACAAAATCAGTTCCTGTTCAGATGACCAATTTATATGATCTTAAACGTAAACCATTTGATGAGATTCGTGTCAATAAACGTAAATGGGTATTATTTAACTACCCATCCTTAATTGATGCCTATAAGGCACAAATGAGTTTAGATGATTTTCGTAAGTATGCTTTTGAAGTTATGAATGTTGATTATTCTAAAATGGCGGAAAAACTTGAACCATTAAAAACGCTAATGGAACATACTGATAAAGTTCGCATGGTTGGACCTAATACAGACATAAGCTTTTCTATCAAAGATATGCCTGCTATTCCATGTTGTGGTAAAGCTAATATTCCTGATGGTGAAATCTATACTGCTCCTGTTTTGCATAGTGTAAATGGAACAATTACTTACAACACTCCTAGTCCATATCGAGGCAATATTTATCATAATGTTAGTTTAACATTTAAGGATGGTAAAATCATTGAAGCACACTGTGCTGAAGATGATGACGAACTAAATGATATTTTCAATACTGATGAAGGAGCACGTTATGTCGGTGAGTTTTCTTTTGGTATCAATCCTAAAATCCTTCATCCAATGGGAGACATCCTTTATGATGAAAAGATAAAAGGTAGTATTCATTTTACCCCTGGTATGGCCTATGCTGATTGTGATAATACTAATCGTTCTGCTGTTCATTGGGATCTAGTATGGATTCAACGACCTGAATATGGCGGTGGTGAAGTATACTTTGATGACGTTTTAATTCGTAAGGATGGCGAGTTTGTTTTAGATAGTTTAAAAGATTTAAATAATTTGTAAAAATAGCTAAAAAACATCATATATATAATTAGGTGGTTTATGCGAAAAGGATTTGAGTATTTAGGCCTAATTTCATTGATGTGTTTTAGCTTTTTTCTTACGGAAAAAACATCGACTATTGTCAAAAATACAGATGATATAATGTTAAAGATAAAAGAAGAATATGCGAACTATGAAGTAGAACCAAAAAATGCAGCAATCGATGGCGATGATATTATCCCAGGAAGCTGTGGTAAAAAAGTTAAGATTAATGATAGTTATCAAGCAATGCGTGAATATGGCATCTATGATAGCTTAAAATATCAGTATGAATTTATTAAACCCACGATAGCAACAACTAATCATTACGACAAATATATTATCAGTGGTAATCATACTAAATCATATGTTTACTTATTAGTTGAATTAAATTATACCAATTTAGAATTAGTAAAGCAAAAAAAATTACAGAATTATAATTTTATTGTGACTAGTTCTTTTTATTTAAATAATAAGAAAATACTAAAGGATTTAGCTCAAGATAATGGTATTCTAATTAAAGAAGCAAGTTTTAAAGAATATAAGGAAGTTATTAATGACTATCAAGAGGAAGAAAACCGCAGTCTTTTTTGCTTTAATGAGATGGGCGATAAAGAATTTTTATCTATGTGTTCAAGTAGTCATACTAGCACTATTGGTAAAGTAGATACGATTAAGAACAATTATTTATTAAATATCAAAAAGAAAATTCAAGCTGGTAAGATTTTAAAAATAGAACTTAATCAAGAACTATTAAACGATTATGAAATGATTAATAAATATCTCTCATCAAAAGGTCTATCTTTGTCAACTATCAATCAAACTTTAAAAGAATGTTAGTTGCTAGTGACGGACAATTAATATATAATGTAGTTGGTGATTTTATGAAACGACCAGAACTTTTAGCGCCCGCCGGTAATTATGAAAGTTTTATTGCTGCTGTTCAAGGTGGCTGTGATGCTGTCTATTTAGCTGGAAAATTATATGGAGCTCGTAGTTTTGCAGGTAATTTTTCGAATGATGAAATAGTATCAGCAATTAAATATGCACATCTTTATGGTGTTAAAGTTTATGTAACCGTAAATACGTTAATATATGAAGATGAAATACCTAATTTTCTTAAATATGTCCACTTTTTGCATGAATCAAATGTTGATGCTTTGATTATTCAAGATATTGGTATGTTTGATCTTCTGCATCAAACATATCCTAATTTAGAACTTCATACATCTACCCAAATGCATATTCATAATATTGAAGGATGTAAATTGGCTCAATCTTTAGGTGCTAAAAGGGTAGTTATCGCTCGTGAAACACCTTTATCTTTAATTAAAGAAATAAAGAACCAAGTCGATGTAGAATTAGAAGTTTTTATTCATGGTGCCTTATGTATAAGCTATTCTGGTCAATGTCTAATGAGTAGTATGATTGGTGGGCGTAGTGGTAATCGTGGTACATGCGCCCAATGTTGTCGTCAGCCTTATGACTTGATAGTTGATCATCATAAAGTAAATGAAGATAAGTATTTATTAAGTACTAAAGACTTAAATACATTAGATAATATCGGCTCATTAATTGATGCTGGAGTTGACAGTTTAAAGATTGAAGGTCGTATGAAACGCCCAGAATATATCTTTTGGGTAGTGAGTTTATATCGTAAAGCTATCGATAGTTATCTTGCGACTGGTAAGGTAGAAATTACTAAACAAGATATTAATAATTTAAAAAAATTATTTAATCGTAGTTTTACTAAAGGATTTCTTTTTAACGAAGAAAATAATAATTTTACTAATGAATATCGTCCAAATCATATGGGCGTTAATATCGGTAAGGTTATCAATGATGATGGCAAGATGATCAATATTAAACTTACGGATGAGTTAAACATCCATGATGGAATTAGAATTATTAATCACGATGAGGATATTGGTCAAGAAGTAACCATTATGTATTGTGGTAAAGAAAAAGTTAAATCGGCAAAACCAGGTTCTGTTATCAGTCTTCCTTTAACTGGCCATGTTACGAAAGGGGATATCGTTGTTAAAACAACGGATGGTAAATTAATTGATGATATTCAAAAGTTAATTACCCAATCACCACGTCATGTTCCACTTACTTTTTTCGTTGAAGCTAAAATAAATCAGCCATTAAAACTTAAGGTAACCGATGAAGTACATTTGGTAAGTGTTTCTAGTGACTATCTTGTCCAAGCTAGTAAAAATAACCCTGTAGGAACTGATATCATAAAAAAGCAAATTGCTAAATTAGGTAATACCATTTATACTATGCAAGATTGCCAGCTTGATGTCGATGAAAACATATTTATCCCTCTACAAAAAATTAATGAATTACGTCGTACCGCTATTGAAAAGTTGAATACTTTACGTGAATATAGGATAGATGTTGTCACTAACAAATATGAAAGAAAAGTTTCTGATTATCCCCAAGAACATTACAAGACGATATATGTTGAAAATGATGAGCAGTATAATAAAATAAAAAATCTTGATTATCGTGAAATATATGCCGATAAAGAAGTATACGAAAGTCATCATGATGAACGTTTAATCTTAAAAATTCCTCGTGTTTTAGAAAAAGTTCCTAATTTAAATGATAGAACTTTAGTTGGTGAACTAGGAAGTCTTTCTAAAGGTGTAGATATGGTTACGGATTTTTCTTTCAATGTAGTTAATTCTTACACAGTTGCTCTTCTCCATAGTTTTGGAGCTAGAAAGGTTACTTTGTCATATGAGCTTAATAAACATCAGATTGATCATTTAATCAAAGCTTATCATGAACGTTACCACGCTCATCCCAATCTAGAACTAGTTATATCTGGTAAAATTGAAGTAATGATTAGCAAATACAATTTACTAGAAAAATATCATCTAGCTAAAGAAGCAATTCTCCAGGATAAATTCCATAATAATTTTAAGGTAACTATTAAAGATAACCTAATGTATATCTATCATTTTGCTAAACAAAACATCGATAATCCCGAATCTTATTATGAACTTGGGGTTAATAGTTTACGTGATGGTTTTTAAAAAATGTAAATAGTATACTAAATAGGCTTTATTTTTGTGAATACTATGATATAATGATATTATAGAAGAGGTATGATAATATGAATAATGAAAATATGTACAATAACAACATGAATCCACAAATGGGTGGACCAGTTCCACCACAACCAGCTCCAGGACCACAACCAATGCCAGGAGCACCAGTTCCACCACAACCAGTTCCAGGGGCACCAGCTCCAGGACCACAGCCAATGCCAGGAGCACCAGTTCCACCACAACCAGTTCCAGGCGCACCAACTCCAGGACCACAACCAATGTATGGTGCACCAATGCCAGGTCAACCAAATGTAGCACCAAAAAAGAAAAATAGTTCTTTAATCATTATAATTGCAGTAGTTGCTGTTGCTGCTATCGTTTTAGTTTGCGTATTCTTACTTGGTGGAGGTAAAAAATTAAACTGTTCTAGTAAATCATCTTTCTCTGGTATGGAAATGGAACAATCTGTTGAATATAAGTTCAACAAAAAAGGAACTAAAATTAAAACAGCTAGTACAACTATAAATGTTAAATTGCCATCTAGTACATCTGATGATCAAGTTGAAACTGTATATAAGAGTGCTCAAGAAGAGTGTGATGAATATAAAGATATCAAAGGTGTTAGCTGTAAAGTAAGCAAAAAAGATAAAACAATTAAAGAGACAGTTACTATTGATGTTGGCAAAATAAGTGATGCTGATGCTGAAAAAGTTGATTTAGATCTTGATGACAATTATAATTTTGATGATGCTAAAAAAGATTTAGAGTCTAGTGGTTATACTTGTAAATAATAATAAAAAGAAATTAGTCATATTTGACTAATTTTTTTTGTTGTTAAAAAAGGAAATATGATTGTTATCAATAATAATATAGTAGGAGGTGATAAGATTAAAAAGTATCCTTTCTATCATCAAGAAGAAGCAAAGGATTGTGCAGCAGCTTGTTTAAAAATGATTGTTAACTATTATGATGGTAATATCAGCATGGACAATTTACGTCATCTTCTTAAAATAAATCAAAATGGCACTACCGCATATCATATTGTAACAGGAGCAAAGAAAATAGGATTTGAGGCTAAAGGTGTCAAATGCCATTTAGATGATTTTAATGAAGATAACGTTATTCTACCTTGTATTGCTAATGTTATTGTTAACAATATATATACACACTTTGTTGTAATTTATAAGATTGACTATATACATAATATATTATTAATTGCTGATCCGGCTAATAAAATTATGAAAATGTCTTTTGATATTTTTAAATCTATTTTTAGTGGGGTAGTAATTATGTTATATCCTAACGATGAAATACCACACGAAATAAACCATAATACCAAATTAAATTATCTAATCCATATTACTAAATCACATCCCAAACTAATAAAACAAGTAAGTATTTTATCATTGTTTATAACTATCTTTTCCATTATCTCGTCTTTTTTCTTGGAAAGTGTCAGTTATGTTATAGCGACTTATAAAAGTTCACAGTTCATTATATTAGTTTTAATTCTTTTTTCCATTGTTGCGTTTATGAAATTTATTAGTTCCTACTTTAGAGGAAAGATTTTAATTTTATTAAATGAAAAGATAGATTTAGAATTAATGTTGGATACTTTTTCCCAAATTTTATTACTTCCTTATAATATTTATCGCCAAAAGACAACGGGTGATTTAGTAACGCGTTTACTTGATGTTAATGTTATCAAAGAAAGTATTAGTAAAATATACCTTACCATTATTGTTGATCTTCCTCTTACAATATGTTCATTTGCTTTACTTACGATTTTAAATGTTAAGCTAAGTTTAATCGCATGTACTATTCTTATTCTATATATTATAATTATTTTCTTATTGAAAGATTATTTTAAGAATCAAGCTAATGAAATAAAAAAAAGTAATATCGATACTACCAATTATATGATTGAAGCAATCAATAATTTTGAAATGGTAAAAGGCTTACATATAAAAGATAATATATATACACAATTTGAAAAAAGGTTGGTTTCTCTACTGATGAAGACATTTAAATATGACAATGTTCTAATACTCCAACAATCAATAAAAGATTTTTTATTTGAAGGAGGATTAATCTTAATATATTGTATTGGAGCTTTAGCGGTCATTGAAAATGAGATGTCTTTTGGTAGTTTGTTATCTTTTGGAGCGCTTTTAGCTTATTTCTTTGATCCAATAAAGAATATGGTAAGTCTTGAAAAGGATATTCGTGAATTTGATTTGGTTTTGAAAAGAATGTTAACAAGTAATAGTAGTAAGTCAGGGATAGTTGAAAAAGAGTGTCAAGGAGTAATTAAAATGATTAATTTAAATTATTCTTATGATGATCTAAATATTGTTTTAAAAGATATCAATTTAATAATAAATCGTGGTGAGAAAGTCATTGTTTTAGGACCGAGTGGAAGTGGAAAAAGTACATTATTTAAATTATTAATGAAATACTATGATGTAAATCGTAATATGCTTTTTATTAATGATATTGATATTAATGATTATAAGTTTTCTAAAGGGATAAAATATATCAGCCAATCAGAAAATCTTTTTACTGATAGCTTGTATAATAATATTGTGTTACATAACCATTTTGATTTTAATAAAGTATTAGATACCTCACGAATCTGTGAAGTAGAAACAATTGTTAGTAATAATCCTTTAGGGTATAATATGCCGATTGAAGAAAACGCTTATAATCTATCGGGTGGCGAAAAACAACGTATTGTTTTAGCGCGAACAATTATCGATAAATTTAATATTCTTATTGTTGATGAAGCATTTAATCAAATGGATGTTAATTTGGAGCGAAGAATTTTAAAACGTCTTTTTGCAAAATATCAGTCACAGACAATTATTGTTATTTCACATCGTAAAGAAAATATTGATCTATTTGATCGTAAGATTATTATTGATGGTGGTGTTATTGTTGAAAATACAGCAAAAGTATGATACGATTGATGCTTTTTCCAATAGTGCGATTATCTTTAAGCGAAAGGCCAGTCCTAAAATTATTTCTTGGATTAGTGTCCTTTTAATAGGCAGTATTCTTTTGATCTTGACGATGATATTGTATCAATATGATGTGTATAGTATTTATTATGCTAAAGTAGTGAATAATGATGAAGTTAATCACCTTGAAATAGTTGTTGATGATCGCTTTATTCAAAACGAAAATCGCAATTATTTAGAAATTAATGGTAATATTACAAAGTGTCATCTGTTGTCAGTAAGCGGTAATTATTATCTTTTAGATGGAGTTAAATATTGGAATGTTATCTATGAATGTAACTTACCATCTGAACTAAATATTAATAATAATGTAATAGAAGTGAAAATGGATATGGGGAAGCAAACCCTTTTAGAAGTTTTAAAAAACAAAATTAGAAAGGTGGTTCATGATGCAAGAATTAGAAATTGATGAACTTAAAATGGTTAATGGTGGTTTTGATATCGGTATTGGAAGTATTGCTTTAGTCGCTATCGGAGTACCATTTGTCGTTGGCTTTATTGATGGCTTCACTAGACCACTAGCATGTCGATAGGAGGAAATATGAAAGAATTATCTGAACAAGAAATGCTTAAAATAATTGGTGGAGCATCAATTTCGGCAACTTTAATATCAAGTTTAGCTCGTGGAGCCGAATTGTCTTTTGAAGTGGGTCAATGCTTAGGCAGCGCAATTAGAAGACTACTTTCGGGAAAGATGTGCGCCATCTAATAAAGAAGGAAGGATTTAGTGAATAACTGAATCCTTTTTTTGTAAAAAAAACCTCTTTTTTTGTTGAAAACCCTAGTAAATGGTGCTATAATATTGCTAGCTTGTGAAAGGAGGGGAATTAAATGTCAAAGGTAGTAGTAAAAAATGGTAATGTTGATGGTGCAATTCGCACAATGAAACAAAAAAATGCCAGAGACGGCCTTCTTAAAAAAGCTCGTGAACGCCAAGATGGATATAAGAAACCTGGGGTTCGCCGTAGAGAAAAAAGAGATGCAGGTATAAAAAATACTCGCAGAAGAGAAAGAAACAATTATTAATGTTAACATAAAGAGCTATTAGGCTCTTTATTTATTAAAAGGAGGATAATATGAGAGAAAGAATATTAAAGGAAATAATGACCGCTATGAAAAGCCAAGATAAGGAGCGCTTATCTGTTTTACGAATGTTAAAAGGCGCTATGCAACTAGAGGAAATTAATAAGAAAAAAGAGTTAGATGATAATGAAGTTATTGCTGTTGTTAGTAAACAAATAAAGATGCGTCGTGAATCAATCGTGGAATTTCAAAAAGGCAATCGTGATGATTTAATTAAGCAAGCAGAAAACGAAATCGCTATATTAAATGAATATATGCCTGAACAACTTTCTGAAGAAGAGGTTATTAAAATAGTAGAAGAAGCTATCAAAGAAGTAAATCCAGCAGCTCCATCTGATATGGGTAAAGTTATGAAGCTTGTAACACCAAAATTAACCGGTAAAGCTGATATGAGCTTTGTTAGTAAACTAGTTAAAGAAAGAATAACTTCTAAATAATATGAAGAAAAGTAATGCATTATATAAAAATCAAGGTATCCATGTCATAACAGCTATCTTTACTGTAGAACAGGGAGTAACAAAAGTCCTGCTAGTTAAAAGAAAAAATGAACCCTATAAGGGGGATTGGATTTTAACTGGTGGAGCATTATATAATAATGAAGATTTAGAAAGTGGAGCTAAAAGAGAAATATTTGAAAAAACAGGAATTGAAAATATTGATATTGAACAATTTAAAACTTTTGGTAAGGTTGATCGTTCACCTGTTATGCGCATGATTGCTGTTGCGTATATTGGCGTTATCGACTCAAGTCGTGTTAAAGTTCTTCGCGAGACGATTAATACTTCAAATGCTGATTGGTTTTCTATCGATAAAATACCTGGTTTAGGATTTGACCATGAAGAAATTTTAGCTGAAGCGTTAGTATATTTACGTAGTAAAATTGTCAGTACGGATATTTTAAAAGCACTTTTCCCTAATGAATTTACTATTCCTGAAATTCAAAAAACCTATGAAGCTATTCTCAACAAAAAATTTGATCGCCGTAATTTTCGTAAAAAATTGCTTAGTCTCAACTTAATTGAAGATACGAAAAGAACAGGTAAATTTGAGGGAAAGAAGCCAGCTAAACTATATAAATTTAAAAAATCTACTAAAGCTCGTAATGTTCTTTAAAAAAATTATATTAAAAACTTGTATATTAAAAGAAAATATGTTAAAATTGATATCGATGTGATCCGCTGGATATAGATTTATGATCATATTGTAAAGAAAAGGAGCGTGACACTGTGAATTTATTAGATAAGATTACTAATAAACAAATTCGTACCGACATTCCTGATTTTCAAGTTGGCGACACTGTTCGTGTTGATTTGAAAATTAAAGAAGTAGATTCTAAAGGTACTGAAAAAACAAGAATTCAAGCTTTTGAAGGACTTGTAATGGCTATTAAAGGTTCTGGCGTTAGTAAGACATTTACTGTTAGAAAAATGTCAGGTAACATCGGAGCTGAAAAAACTTTCCCAGTAAACTCACCTGTAATTGATACAATCGTTGTAGTAAGAAAAGGTAAAGTTAGAAGAGCAAAATTAAATTACATTAGAGATCAAAAGAAGACAGCGAAGATTAAAGAAAGAAATTAGGCTTAATAAGCCTTTTTTGATAGGTGATAAAATGAAAAAAGAAAAAGAAAAAGAAGAAGTAAAAAAGGAAGAAAAACTTACTGGGCCTGATCGTGTTCGCAACTTCTTTTATAGTCTTGTTCCATATATTATTATTGCTTTTGTTGTTTTCTTAATTAGAGCTTTTATCATTACCCCCATCCGTGTTAAGGGACCATCTATGAATGATTATCTTCATGATGGCGATATCTTATTATTAAGTAAAGTTGGACATAAATATGATCGCTTTGATGTTATTGTCGCTAATATAAGTGATGGCAAAAATAGTAGTAAGATTATTAAACGTATTATTGCTTTTCCTGGTGAAAGTATTGAGTACAAAGATTGTAAATTGTATATCAATGGTAAGGAACAAAAAGATGTTGTTGATAGTTGTATAACGAGTGATTTTACTCTTGAAGATTTATATGGTTATACCATCATCCCTGAAAATTACTATTTCGTTATGGGTGATAATCGTAAGGAGTCTTCTGATAGTCGTGATTGGCGCATTGGTCTTATTAAAGATACCCAAATTGATGGAAGAGCTATCTTTAGATTATGGCCATTTAAAAAATTTGGTTCAATATAAAAAGAGCAAAGTAAAATCCTTTGTTCTTTTTCGTATGATGAACTTTTAATAAAATGCAATAAATGTTATAATTAATGATAGTGAGTGATGAATATGAATGGAAATCGTGGTGCTAAAGGATCGATTAATGATCGTTTAATAAGTATGATGTATCGTCGGCGTTATCTTAATTATATGAAAAAAATGGAATCATATAATAAAAAGGATCGCGAAAGACAAAAAGAATATTTACAAAAAATCCAAAATTTTGATATTGATAGTCCTAATCCTGATTTAGATAGAATAGATAAAGCGACGCTTCAAGAAATAATGACGCCTTTAACGGAGGAGCCACTTCCTTTAAAGGAACAGTCCGTGGGAACTCCTGATATGTCATCACTAGATAGAATTGAAGCTAAACCAGTTTTGAGTGAAGATGATTTAAATACGCTAATTAATTTAGGAAAAAATGTGACACCATTTGATCCACAAAGTGAAAAATATGATTTTGCTAATTACGACTATTATGAAGTCCTTTATCATAAAACAGCGGTTGGTAAAATGCCAGATGACGAAATAATTGATGTTGATAGAGAAATAGCTAAAAAAGATGATGAAATTACTATTATCGAAGAAGTATCTTCCTTTGTTGATAAAAGTAAGGAACTGCTATCTGAAATAAAATTTGGTATTGATGATATTAAGAATAGCGTTAGTGAAGTACATACTAAGGAACAAGTTGAAGAGTTAGATGCTAAATATCAAGAATTACGTGCTAAAATTACTAAATTGAAAGCGCAATATGAAGTTATGAAAGATAAATATAACTTTGAAGATTACGCCATTTTAGATAGTATTGCCTTATTAGAGGCTGTTGAGGATTATCGTGACAAAGCTCAACTTGATGAACTAGAAATGATGGTTAATGTTTGTAAAAATGAAGTTGAGGAAATAGATGACGTTTTAGCGCAAGAGAAACGTAGTATTGAAGCTGAAGAAGAAATTAAAGCTAAAGGTACGAAAATAGATGAAAGAGATCAACAATTTAATAATACGCAAAACAATGTTATCTATTTAGATTCCTTTGAAAAACAACTATCTGAAGAAGCGGAATATCAACGTAAAATAATCCAAGAAATGTGGGAACATTTAAGTAAAGTTGAAACGGAAGTTATTAAGCGTAATGATTATGTTTTTCATACAGGAAAGATGTTTGCTTCCTTTTTAAGAATCACGGCTGGTATTTTAACCGCTCCACTTAATAATCGTCGTATTTTTGGTGTTATGTTGGGAGCAGGATTAATCAATCATGGTTTAAAAGATTTACGAGCTAGTTTAATTCCAGAACAAATAAAAAGAGAAGAAATAAGAGAAAAATATAATAGTATTGAACATGAGATTTTAGCGACCCAAGATGTTGTTAGTACGACTATGAAATTAATTGATGATTCATTAAAACAAATTACTGAAATAAGGGAAGACTTTAAAAACCGTTTTTCACCATATGCAGCCTACATCCCTGATTATAGTAAAGTAGAGAAAATGATGGATGAATTAGAAAAAAATTTACAAAAGAAAAAAGAACATGAAGTTGAAATGCGTAAAACTTTAGATAAACAATATGAAAAGAATAAACAACGCGTTTTAAGGGCATCATAAATAACTGATGGAGGAATATATGATTGCTTTAAAAGAATTAGAAAAAGAAAATGCTCTTGAATATATTGACATGTACAATGAATATATGTCTTCAAATGAACCTTTAATACCGGATATTCTTGAGCTAAAATGTCAGACCGTAGATGAATATTTAGATTTATTAAAGGAAATAGCTAAACGAAAGAATGGACAACATCAAGATCTCGACTGGTATGAAGATGGACATTATTATCTAGCTTATGATCAAGATAAATTAATTGGTCTAGGATGTATCAGAAATAAACTAACTCGTAAAGGTTATGATATATGGGGACATATAGCTTGTTCGGTTAGACCTTCTAAAAGAAATCAAAAATATGGAACTGAATTAGTTCAACGATTAATTGAAGAAAGTGCCAATTTAGGAATTCAAGAAGTAATTTTGTGCCATTTTAATGATAATTTAATTACACCTAAAATGTTAAAGAAATTAGGTGCTCATTATCTTAATGATATTGTCTCACCATATTCACATAAATTAGTCAAAAGATACCATATTATTAATAAACTTTAAGGAGTAAGAAATGACCAAATATTTAAAAGTAATGTTCGATAAAAAATCGAGCGCTAATAGTAAAGTTGAATATCGAATTGATGAAGTTAATACAGCTTTGACATGGAATCCTAAAGCATCAGATCCTAAAGAAATGGGTGGTTTTAATTTTTCAACCGAGACGAAAATATTTAGGTGGCTCATTAGAGGCGATACTATCTATGATGTCGAATTACCAGAAGATGCCAAAGTAGTTGAATGTGAATCTATTTCTGCTCCTCATGGTGTTTTTCGTACTAACAAAATAATTATTCGTAATCCTCGACCAGTAACAGATGACATGGCAATGGATTTTTACCTTAAATCAGAATTACCTGATTTTGCTTATTATAAAGCCCTAGCTGGGTGCGCTATAAGGGGTTATCGTAACACTTGTTTAAAATTAATTGAAGAACGTGTTAATGAAAATAATATAGATGAGGTTTTATCTGAAATAGATGATTTTACATCACCATATCAAAGTAGTGGAACAGCTGACAATGGTCTTGAAGTATATAACGAAATTATGAATATTTTAAATGATATAAAAAGCCATAAAACTATCTAAAACAGATAGTTTTATTTTGCCTTAAATGACTTGTTTACAAAAATTAGTAATGATACAATATAAGCATAAGTTAATAATTATTTACTAGTAGGTGAATTATGTTTAAAAAGCAACCATTAATCTTTATTTTAAGCATTTGTTTAATTGTTATTACCACAATAACTATTTTGGTTATTAGGCAATTTAATACTAAAGATATACCTGATAATTATATTGCTGTCTTTCATGGTGGAGCAGGTGAAATTACCTATTCTACATATATTTATAAAATTGATAATAAGCATCCTAATTATGGATTTAAATATATAAATACTACTAATACCACTAAATCTTATGGTAGCTCTGAAAGAGAAATTAAAATAACGGGAAAAGGAGAAGTTAGCTGGACTGATGATGTATTTCAGGTTGCTAAAGAAAATAACGCTTATTCCTATGTTCAACTACCTGATAGTGATAAACAATATACCATAGAGGAATATGCTTCAATGTTCTTAATGGATTGATATAGAAAAGAGATGGTAATTTATGTTAAATGCTATTAAACGCGTGCTAATTGTTGCTATTGGTGTTATCTTACAATTCGGTTTTGCTATTATGATAAGATTATTCTTTTATAATTATCTAGGCATAATTACCTTATTTTATAATATTATAAGCATTTTAATTGTCTTGGGCATTCTAAAAGATAGCACGAGACTATCTAATGACTTACCTTGGATAATACTTATATTAATATTTCCTATTTTTGGTACCATCCTATTAATAACTTTAGGACGTAACTACTCTAAAAATAAATTATTAAGAAAAATCTTTGAACATGAGAAAAAGTATAGCGAATATTTGGTACAAGATGAAAAAATAAAAGAAGAAGTATGTGATAAATGCCTAGACAATATTGAATATATCATTAACCGAACTAATCATTTTGTCAGCACTAATAATCAAATTACGTATTACAAATTCGGTGAATTATTCTATCCTGAATTGCTAAAAGAATTAAAAAAAGCCAAAAGATTCATCTTTATGGAATACTTCATTATCAATGATGGAACCATGTGGGATGGTATTTTAAATATCTTGAAAGAAAAAGCGTCTCAAGGCGTTGATGTCCGAATACTATATGATGATATGGGAAGTATCGCCATGTTATCAACTAAATTTCCTAAACAACTGGCTGAATATGGTATCAAATGTATACCATTTAACAAGTTAAGTCCCTTCAAAGGTATTTTTATGAATAATCGAGATCATCGTAAGATGACTATTATTGATGGCAAAGTAGCATTCTCTGGCGGTGTTAATTTAAGTGATGAATATATTAATGTCAATAGTAAACTTGGTATATGGAAAGATAATGGAATTAAAATTGTTGGAGATGCCATTTGGAATTTGACTGTTATGTTCTTAACGTTATGGAACGCTAATGTTAATGAAGACCAAGATATTACTAAATTTAAATATAATTTTTCTAATAGTACTGCCAATCAAGGATATGTTATCCCTTATGGTGTTGTTCCTCTTCATAGAGATTTAATTGGTGAAGACGTCTATATTAATATGATTAATAGCGCTAAAAAATATTTATATATTATGACTCCTTATTTAATAATTGATACTGATATGGTTAATTCTTTATGTCGCGCTGCCAAAAGGGGAGTCGATGTACGAATTATTGTACCTGGTATTCCTGATAAAAAAATTGTTTATACCCAAACGACATCTTTCTTTAGAGTATTGCATGATAATGGTGTAAAGATATATCGATATACTGATGGTTTTGTTCATTCTAAAGTTTTCTTAACTGATGATATAAGGGCTGTGGTTGGAACTATCAATATGGATTATCGTAGCTTATATCTCCATTTTGAAAATGGTATCTATATGGAACAGGTTGAAGCGATAAAAGAAATATACAAAGATTTTGAAGAGACATTTAAGGATTGTAAAAAATTAAATGACAATGATGTTAAAGCTGGTTTTCTCAAATCTTTATGGCAAGCTATTTTAAGATTGTTCGCTCCACTATTTTAATGTTGAAATTAAAAATATTTGAAAGAGTGTTGATTTTATATGAGTATAATTACTAGTGCAAGTGGTTCTTCATGTTGGAGAGGATTAGATTATTATAAAAGTCAAAAAATCAAAGAGATAAAAAAAATAAATGATAATGAATATACTAGTTTAGTTCTAGGAAGTAAAAATTATAATGTTTATCTCAATATACAACATCCTAGAAAGTCAACTTGCAATTGCCCTTTTGCTGATGGTAGACGAATAATATGTAAACATATTGTCGCAACATATTTTAGCGTTGTTCCAAATAGCGCTGAAATTTTTGAAGAAGAACAAGAAAGACTATATCAAGAATATGAAGCATATAACGAAAGAGAATATAATAATGCTATCAAATGTATAAATAAAATGTCCAAAAAAGAATTGGTTGAAGAGTTGATTCATATTTTTGATTATGCCCCTGAATGGGTATATGATGATTTTATAAGACGAAATGATATTGAAGGATAACATTGAAAGTAATTTAACAATTAAAAAGTTTTAAAGATATAATATTTATTTCTTTTTGCTGATGCTATATAAAAGTCTACTATATGTATAATTGTAAATGATGTGAGACAAAAATAAATAAAAAATAGAAAGCAATATAATATAGTTAAAATGTAATTAT